>JACMMN010000340.1 GCA_014379075.1 Pyrinomonadaceae bacterium
CCGGCTGGAAGCCGGCGTTCCGTGCTGAACGGCATCGACGTTTTGGAACGCGACGGTTTCAAACAGCTTGATGGAATGCGGATCGGCCTCATCACCAATCAAACCGGCCGCAACTTAGCGGGGAAGCCGACGATAGATGTTTTTTACGAAGCGAAAAACGTTAAGCTCACTGCGTTATTCGCACCCGAACACGGGATTCGCGGCGATCTCGATGTGGAAGGCTTGAAAGATTCGAAAGACGAGAAAACCGGATTACCGATCTATTCGTTGTACACCGAAACGCGCCGGTCGAAGCCGGAGCAGCTAAAAGACATCGACGCCCTCGTTTATGACCTTCAGGATGTCGGCGTCCGCTTTTGGACTTACACCGCAACTTTGAAAAACATGATGGAAGACGCGGCTAAATTGGGCAAACCAATTTACATCCTCGACCGCCCGAATCCGGTCAGAGCCGACATTGTCGAAGGCCCGCTCGGTGATGAAGACAAACTATCATTCGTCGCCGCCCACACGACCGCCGTCCGCAACGGCATGACCATCGGCGAGCACGGCATGATGATGAACACTGAACGCAAGATAGGCGCCGACGTTCGCGTGATAAAAATGGAAAATTATTCGCGGTCGATGTGGTTCGACGAAACGGGGCAGACGTGGATTAACCCTTCGCCGAATATGCGCTCCTTGACTGAAGCAACGCTTTATCCAGGCATCGGCCTGTTCGAAACGACGAATATATCGGTCGGACGCGGCACCGACACACCATTCGAAGTTATCGGTGCTCCGTGGATCGATGGCCAGAAACTCGCCAAATATTTGAACGAGAGAAACCTGCACGGCGTCCGTTTCGTACCTATTCGCTATAAACCCGACGCATCGGTTTACAAGGGCGAAAATATTGGCGGCGTGAACATAATCATCACCGACCGCGACGCATTCAAATCGGTCCGCACCGGTTTCGAGATCGCCGCTGCCTTGCGAAAAATGTATCCGGCGGAGTATAACGCCGATCGGGCTTCGAGGCTGCTGGTCAACGCCGAATTCCTCGAATATCTGAAACGCGGCGACACTGCCGAAGCAATGGAAAAAGCCTGGCAGCCAAGCCTGAATGAGTTCAAAAAACGCAGGGCATCATTCTTGCTTTACAAATAGGTTGATTTCGAGTTATAACATTTCGGCATTCACATTTTCGTAACAACTCTATTTATTTGCAGGGATTTCCCAGGATTTCGCCGTATAGTGCTGTAAACAACGATAACGAAAATTTGGATAAACTTCCGAAAACGTAAATATTTCTTATGGATTGCAATACTAAAAATTCTATTTCTTAGAGGGGAAGAAAGAAAATGAGCAAAAAAACTTGGAGTTCGATGTTGTTCGCGTTGGCGTTGACTTTTGGCCTGAGCGGGATGGCATTTGGCCAAGACATTACGGGTTCAATCGTTGGTTCGGTGCGAGACAGTTCGGGGGCTGTAGTGCCTGGGGCCACGGTAATCGTCAGCGATCCTGAAAAAAACGATCTCGTTATTCGTACGTTAGTAACCAATGACAGCGGCGAATTTTCAATACCAAACGTCGCTGTCAGTACGTATTCCGTGACCGTAGAGGCTCCGAATTTTAAAAAATCTGTTAGTACCGGAGTGAAAGTAGATGTTGGGCAGAGACGTACGATAGACGTAATACTGGAAGCTGGAAGTATTCAGGAGACAGTTATGGTCGAGGCCGCACAGGTTGCAGTCGAATTGACGACGCCAACTGTCGGTACTACGATCAGCGGCGACCAGGTTCGGGAATTATCCATTAACAATCGTAACTTTGTGCAGCTCGTTACGCTCGCCCCGGGCGTTTCTTCGAATCTTGCAGATCAGGTCTATGTTGGAACGACCAACCCGGAAGGGCAGGCGAATACGACTCAGATCTCGATAAATGGTTCTCGCAGCAGTTCAAATACGTTTACGGTGGATGGAGCTGACATTACCGATCGCGGCTCTAATTTAACGATTCAAGCATATCCGAGCGTTGATTCAATCGGGGAATTTAAGGTCTTGCGATCGTTATATCCTGCTGAGTCCGGCAAAAGCGGCGGCGGGCAGATAAATGTTGTCACTCGCAGCGGAACGGATGATTTCCACGGCTCTTTGTTTGAATTCGTCCGCAATGAAAAATTTAACGCGAACACTTATTTTAATAATCAAACCAGACCTCTAGGCGTGGACGACGAAGGGAAAGCCAAGCGGACACCATTTCGCTACAACAACTATGGATTTACCGTGGGCGGGCCGGTTTACTTTTTCAATTTCGGAGAAAACGAAGGCGGGTTCTTTCGTCGGTACAACAAAACATTTTTCTTCTTTTCGGAAGAACAGCGTAAAGACAGGCGGTTCCCAACATTGAGTTCTCAGGTTCCGGATCAGGCATTACGCAACGGCGTTTTTTCTTTTCCCATCTGCTTGAGTGGGACAATCTCTGGAAGTACACGGACATGCAGTCAAATTCTGCCCGCCGGAACGCCGTTCCCGGCTGCGTCTGTAAATCCTGTTTCCCAAGCCTATCTGACGGATCTTTTCAACAACGCTCCGCTTCCGAATTCTCCAAATCTGGCGGCAAACCCATATGCGCTTTCTTTTCCCGGCAGCGGCAGATCGGATTTCCAGCAAGAGATCGTCAAATTTGATACAAGTTTCACCGAGGATTGGACGGCATCTTACCGATACCAGCGTGATACGATCCCCACTGTCGATATAAATTCGCTCTTTTCGTCGGGATCCGGCATTCCCGGTATTTCAACTTCGGAAACAGACTCGCCCGGCCGCACGCACACGTTTCAGACCACGTATGTAGTTAGCCCAAACGTTATTATCGAGGGTCGTTACGTCTACTCGTACGGTGCGATTTTGAGCAGTACGACCGGCCTGATCAATAAGGTCAATTCGCCCAATATAAATGTGCCTCTTCCGTTCCCAAGCAACGACGAGCGCGTGCCGCATCTAACCGTCGGAGGACTGAATGGATTGGTTGCCTTTGGAGCGTATGACAATTTTTCGAACAAGCACGACTACAGCGGGAATGTGACTTGGATAATCGGCAGCCACACTACCAAATTTGGCGGAAGTTTTTCAAAGTACAGGAAGAATGAAAATGCGTTGGGTGGTTCTAATCAAGGTGTTTTCACCGGATTTCTTAATACAACGGCTGCCAGTGCTACACAAGGGAGTGTCTGCATAGGCACGGTTGCTCCGAATGTGGGCCTTCCGATTGCGTGCCCTCCAGGTACCCAGACGACCCAGCAAAATTGGGCGAATTTTTTACTGGGTAATAATGTAAGTTTTACGCAATCGAAACTTGATTTGACCGCGGATTTTCGACAGCGAAATTTTGAAGCCTATGCACAGGACGAATACCGCGCCGCACGGAACTTGACATTGTACGCTGGTGTTCGTTACTCATTTTTCGGTTCTCCATGGGATCGAAATGGAACTCTTTCCAATTTTGACCCGGCTCTCTATAATCGGGCGGCGGCCCCGACGATGAGAGGTAACGGCACGCGTGTATCCGGAACGGGAAATTTTTGTAATGGCATAATTGTTAATGCGCAAAATTTCCAGACCGGTCCGCCGGCATTTAATTGCACGCCCACTGCTTCGCCTAACGGAAAGTATGTCGTTAAGGCCCCAAAATTGAACTTTGCTCCCCGCGTAGGATTAGCATGGGATCCGTTCGGAAAAGGCGAAACATCAGTGCGAACCGGCTATGGAATCTATCATGAACAAACATTGGTGGGTTCGATGGAGCTTCATCTCGGAGCAAATCCTCCTTACCAAGAAACAATCACCGTAAGCCAGACGCGACTGAATCAACCAGTCCTTCCCGGAACCGGTGTCGTTGCCTCAGAGAATCCTACAAACCTGATTCGCGGATGGGATACGGATGCCAAGACGCCTTACATGCAGCACTGGTCACTGGATGTTCAACAGCAGCTGGGAAGAAACACGATCTTTACTATTGGTTACTACGGCTCGAAGGGAACGAATTTATTGGGTGCTGTTGATATCAACAACCTAGCTCCAGGCTATGCCCTGACCCAAAATTGCGCGGTTGGCACGTCAACTACTCCGACGCAAAGATGTCAGTTGACGGATGCGACAACCAATCTTCCTATACCTTTTACGAATTCTACGAATTCTCTGATTTTGGATCAAATCAGACCTTATAAAGGATGGAGAGGGATTTTCATGGTTCAGCCTCGTTTTAACTCGAATTACCACAGTATGCAGGTTTCGGCCACACACAGGTTTACGGGTGAATCGCAGGTGCAGCTTGCATATACTTGGTCGAAAAATCTTACCGACAATCAAACCGACCGGTCGACGGCGCCTATGAATGCTTTTGATATCGGTGCTGAATATGGACGTGCCCAACTTGACCGGAGGCATATAACGACGGTGAATTACATCTATGAACTCCCGTTCTTTTCCGCACAGCGTGGATTCGTCGGGAAAGCATTGGGCGGATGGCAGGCTTCCGGCATTGTTACCTACCAGACCGGGCTCCCGCTGACACCGACGTATGCCGGGTTTGATCCGGCCGGAATAGGTTTTTTGAACACTAATTCACCTGCTGGTGGACGACCGTTTTACACGGGAGATCCGAATGGCGGGCCGCACACCGAAGCCCAATGGTTCAACACGTCGGTATTTCAGTCGACAACGCCGACATCTGCTGCTGCGGTACCCGGAAATGCGACTCGTGGACTGATTGAAGGCCCCCGCACGTTTCGCGTGGACTTTACGATGGCGAAAAATTTTCGCTTCACGGAATCAATGCGTCTCCAACTCCGTGCCGAAGCGTTCAATCTTTTCAACACGACAAACTTTACAACGATCGCGGTTGCGGCATCGACGCCGGCAACCTTCGGACGGGCGACCGCCGCTCGTGATCCTAGAACTATGCAGTTTGGAATAAAGTTCTACTTCTAAGATCCTGTAAATCGACCTTGCCCGCGTTTCTTTCGAGTGACGCGGGCTTTTTCTTTTACTGATTATGTGAATAAATTGACTTATGAACAGTTTTTTACTCAATAATGGAAATGCGGTTTTATCGGGCCAATTGAAGTCTAAAACGTCATTAATGATTGAGGGTGAGAGCATAACCGCAATTTCCGCCGGAGCTCATTCTTTCAGCAGGATTTTTGATGCTGACGATCTTACCCTGATATCTGGTTTTATTGATATTCACATTCACGGGGCGGTTGGGGTCGATGTTAATTCGGCGGATGTTGACGGGTTGTTGGCGATCGCGGAATTTCTGGCGAAGAACGGGGTTACGGGATGGGTGCCGACGCTGGTGCCGGATTCGGATGAGAATTACCGCCGGGCGATCAACGCGATCGATGGGCTGATGGAGATTCAGAGCGGACGGCCGGTCGCTCAGGCTTTGGGGGTGCATTACGAGGGCGTTTTTGCGAATGAGCAAATGTGCGGGGCTTTGAGGCCGGAATTTTTTAAGAAGTTTACTGGTGTTGAAATTGCGGAACTGCCTCGTCTGAAAAATGGGGTTCACATGACAACGCTCGCGCCCGAAATTGATGGCGGGAAAGAACTTATTGGGGAATTAGTACGGCAGGGCTGGGTTGTTTCGATCGGCCATACGAAAGCGGATACGGAGACCTTGGACGAGGCTTGCGATGCCGGGGCAAAACATCTGACTCATTTCTACAATGCGATGACGGGTCTCCATCACCGCGATGTGGGCGTGGTCGGATGGGCTTTGACGCGTAACGATGTGACATTTGACATCATCGCCGACGGCGTTCATGTGCATCCGCGAATGCTCGAATTTGCCTGCCGGTCGAAAACGCCGGACATGGTTTCGCTTATCAGCGATTCGGTGGCTCCGACCGGACTCGGTGATGGCGATTATAAGATCTGGGGCGAAACGGTTTCGGTAGCGGGCGGTAAAACCCGGAACGAGCGGGGAAGCATCGCTGGTTCGGTAATAACCATGCACGACGCGGTGAAACGAATGCTCTCGCTTGGATTCTCGGCTGTCGAGGTTTCGAAAATGGCTTCTCTCAACCCTGCCAAGTTATTGGGGATCCAGGATTCGTATGGTTCTATCGAAACAGGAAAGCGGGCGGATCTGGCTGCGATGGATGAAGCGGGGAATATTAGGTTTGTGATGATCGGCGGGCTGGTTGCCGTTGAGGCGTGAGCAAAAGTTTGGAGTTCCGCTTCAGCATGCATGCCGTTCGGCGAAGAATCCTCCTGAAGCGGAACTCCAAACGAAAAAAGCCGTGCGGTATTGCTGCCGCACGGCTTTTTATTCCCCCTTGTTCTCCAAAAGCTTACAATTCTGAACCGCTAGGTGCTGCCCCTGCTTCCGTGCGGTTTTTCATTTTGCCTTTGAACCTTTCCTTCATTTTCGTTTTCATTTCAGCTGCTTTCACTTTCTGCTCGGCGGTCAGAAGGGCGAATGTCTGCGATTTTACTCGCGCCCGCTCAACAGTCATTTGAACTGAAAGGCCCGCCTTTTCAGTCGCTAATGCCGTAACTGTTGCTTCATCAAAAGCACCATTCGCCGTCGCTTCGTTCATTTTCCGGCGGTTGGCCTTTAGTGATTCACGAAGCGTTTGCGTTTTCACTTTGCTTGCCTGTCTGATCTGTTTGAACTGAGCCTTTTGCTCTTCGGTCAGATCCAGGCCCTTCAACATCATTCCGCCGCGGTGATGGCCGCGTTTGCCCATGCGTTTACCCGGTTTGTCGCCGTCCGCTTTCTGGGCGAACACGAAGATGGCTCCCATCGCCACCAATATGATCGCTAAAATTGCTACTGTTATCTTTTTCATTTTTATCTCCACTAAAGACATCTAAACTTTTGCGGCTGTTTCCGCGTCCGTTAGTTAGACGAATCCGCGGGGGGCGCGACCGTATGAATTTCGTGAAGTTTCGTAAAGAATTGTAAAACATAGGCGTTCGCGTAATTTTTGACGTAAAATCCACTAGGTATGAATAAAGTTTTGATCATTGATGACGATGAGGAGTTGTGCGACCTTGTTTCGGAATACCTGACGGTGGAAGGTTTCGAGATCGAAGCTGTGCATAACGGTGCCGACGGGCTGGAAAAAGCCGTTAGCGGCGAATATGATCTCGCGATCCTCGACGTAATGCTGCCGAAGATGAACGGTTTCGACGTTTTACGTAATTTGCGCGAGAAATCGAGCCTGCCGGTTTTGATGCTGACCGCACGCGGCGACGATATGGAGCGGATCGTCGGGCTAGAGATCGGAGCGGACGATTACCTGCCGAAGCCGTTTAACCCGCGAGAATTGGTTGCTCGCCTGCGCGCGATTCTGAGGCGTGCGAATGTCGATGAAAACGATGCGGCGGCTGGCGAAAAGCTGCATGTCGAAGATCTGGAGATATCGGCATCGTCGCGTTCGGTAAAGTTGAATGAATTAGAAGTAACGCTGACCTCCGTGGAATTCGACCTTCTGAGCGCGCTGGTGCGGGAAGCGGGAAAGATCGTAAAGAAAGAAGATCTCAGCGAACAGGTTCTGGAGAGAAGTTTGTCGCCATATGACCGCAGTTTAGACATGCACATTAGCAATTTACGCAAAAAACTCGGCGTACGGGCGGATGGCACCGAGCGGATCAAGACTATCCGCTCGGTCGGCTACATTTATACGATTATATGAACTTGTTTCTCAAGATCTTTTTATGGTTTCTGGCCGCGATCGCCTTGATGGTCGGCATGGTCGTGTTTTTAAACTGGACGGTACAGACCGAACCGGTCGTCAGCCGGTGGCGAAATTCAATCACTACCCAGATGACGATCTACGCCGCGACGGCTGCCCAGGTGCACGATAAGGAAGGCGAAATGGGTCTGAACGATTTTCTCGACCG
>JACMMN010000341.1 GCA_014379075.1 Pyrinomonadaceae bacterium
ATCGGCGAGCGAAAGTAATTTTGGAGGGCGATTGGAATGGCACCGAAAAGGCTCGGACGCTGAACGCTCGCCGGCCGAATAACGATCTGGTTCGGCGAAACCATATACTTACTTCGCAGCCGCGCCCGTATGATCGGTTCGATCAGCGGCCACGCTGCGGTAATGGTCCCGCCGATGACGACGGTTTCGGGGTAGATACCGTGCACGAGGTTGCTGATGCCTTCGCCGAGATATTCAGCGGTAATTTTAATTGACTCGAGCGCCATTTCATCGCCTTTATTGGCGAGGGCGATCACGTCGGTAAGGCTGACGAGAGGCAATCCCTGCTTGGCCGTCACGCGGTGATAACGCTCGACCGTCGCCCGCTCCGAAGCAAAGGTCTCCCAACAGCCGCGCCGCCCGCAAGAGCAAAGCTCGCCGTTCGGATCGATGCTCATATGCCCGAAACCGCCAAGCCCAAGCCGCGATCCGACGTGAAGCTCGCCGTTAATTATCAATCCGGTTCCCAAACCTTCGACGACCAAAAGAAACAGCAGAGTTCTGACATTCGATTCTTCGACCGGCCCATACCAAAGCTCGGAAAATGCCGCCGCGTTGGCATCGTTCTCCACATAAACCGGCAAATTCAAACGCCCGCCGAGGATCGCCCGCACCGGCACATTATGCCATTCGAGGTTCGGGGAGATCTTGATCGTACCGGTTTGGCGGTCGATCAGGCCCGGAACGCTGACACCGACAGCGGCGAATTTAGCCCGCGGATAGTGGTTTTTTATAAGTTTGTCGATCTCGTCAGCAAGCTTGTTCAAAAAACGAACCGGGTCGCCTTCGGTCAGAATAGAGTTCTGCTGCAATATCCGCCCGTTAAAATCACTCACGGCAAAGACCGTATCGAGTACGCCGATATCAACCGCTAAAACGTAAAAGCTCTCCGCGTTTATGAAAAGATTTCTCGGCCGCCGCCCCCCGCTCGAAGGGCCTTCCGTGCCCTCGCACACTACATTATTCCTTATCAATCTGTTGACAATAGCGGAAACCGTGCCTGCCCGCAGCCCTGTAAATTTTGCTATGTCGGCCCTTGAGATCGGCTGGCGTTCGCGGATCAAATGTAATAAAACGGTTTGATTGATGTCCCTCACATCGTGGACGCCGATCATTTTATATCCGTTGTGGTTTTCGCTTTTCATTGATTTAGTATCGATCTTTCCTATCAAAATACCACAGAAGATTAAAAGCCTGCGACCTTTTGATTTTAGCCGCAATGGTTTTGCGTTGTGTAATTTATCGTAAATTGTGAAGAGGAATGTGCCAGTTCTCTAGGATGTGAAGCGATCGATTTTTCGAAAAGCATAAATATCTCGCGAACGACTCGAACTTACAACCCTTCGGTTAAAAGCCAAACGCAAAGTTGTTGCTCGTGGTGGCTGGTTTCCAGATCCGGCTGTAATATTATTTTGTCCGTATTGTCACAAAAATGCCGCAATTGAAAAGGCAAGAAAAATATTAGCCTCGTCTTTCAAAGTGAGAGGTAAAGCAAATTGTGTTTTATCAAAATCCTTTTATGTTCTACTGGAAAGACCTGATTATTTATTGGAGCTGAAAACTTATTTCGCGTCGTTGTTAATAATCTCCGCCCACGTACGTTTATATTTATGGATGAAGATTCAAAGGAGAATAACGTGAGCACCACCGCCGCCAACATGCTGTTAAGCAGCGATCTGATAGATTCCGCAAAAAACGAGGTTCCGCGCACAGCGGCTGCGGGAAATGCGGAGCTTGAAGATCTCGGGGTTCTTTTTCGCGAGCATCATAAAGCGATCTTCCGCGCCGCGTATCGTATAACCGGCAGCCAGAGCGATGCGGAGGATGTGCTGCAAACTATTTTTGTTCGTCTCGCTCCGAACTGGGCGCGGCGCGACCTTTCGCCGAACCCGGAAGGCTACCTGCATCGTGCGGCGGTAAACGCTTCGCTTGACTTGATCAGAAGCCGCACGCGGGCAAATTCGGTTTCTTTGGATGTCATTGATTTTGATCAAAGCCCGAAACTGAAAGCCGCGAGTCCGGAAGACGATCTTGTCGATGTAGAGCTTCGCGAACTTGTCCGCCATGCGGTCGCGAAATTGGAAGGCCGAGCCGCAACCGCATTCGCTCTACGTTATTTCGAGGGCCACGACAACCGTCAAATAGCGGAAATATTAGGAACCTCGCAGCTCGTCGTCGCCGTCACACTGCACCGAGCAAGAACTCGCCTGCGGAAAGAGATCGGCAGTTATTTGGAGAAACATCATGAAGCATAAGAAAAAAGATTTGGACGCAATTATAGACAACGCGACGAGCGGCATACGCGACGAGCAGATCGATTCTTCGATCATAAGCCAATCCGCGACACGCGTGTGGGCGCGGGTCACTCAGCAGGCGGCAGACAAAGAACTCACTTCAGCGAGCCATCTCGTTGCGGTGAAAAATACAGGAAGTATAAATACAATGAACAACAATACCGAACAAATTCGGGGATGCGCCGATGTCGAATCGCTCATCCCGGCGTACCTCGATGGAAAACTTTCGATGGCCCGCACGCTGCTCTTTGAAGACCATACGCATGAGTGCATTCCATGCAGCCG
>JACMMN010000342.1 GCA_014379075.1 Pyrinomonadaceae bacterium
CAGATCGCCGCTCTCCGTCAGCGTCCAGAATCGCTGCAGCGAATTGGTAGGGGCCATTCCTGTTCGATTGCCCTGGTTTGCCTTGACCGTCAAGCTCGAAGGGTTGATGACGAGGGAGGTAATATTCGCGTTGACCGGTGAATATCCGTTTGCGGTTCCCGTGGGGTATGTAAAGCCGCCGGTAGCGCAGTAGTCTTTCCGGATATTGCCTACGACGAATATCGATGGTGAAGCCCCTGAGACTGTCGCCTGACACGCCAAACCGAGCGTGCTGGTTCCTGTATTTATCTGCGTTCCGAGTGTTAATGAGCCGGTAACGGTCAGATCCGCATTCATCACGAGGCTCGCTCCGCTCTCGACATTCATATTGCTCACGGTCGCCGGTGCACTGACAGTCAGCGTACGCCCCGCAGGTATAGTTCCGCCGACAGTTGCAGACGGCAGGCCGTTGCTCCAATTGGCCGCATTGCTAAAATCGCCGTCGGTGACCGCATTTGTGGTCGGGAAGCGGTAGCTGACGATCCGCGTCCGCCAGTTAAATGTGCCGTCCGCCGCGAGATATTGGGTAATGTACCAAAATGTCGTATCGTCAGCCGGATCGACCTGCATAGTCGAATAGTCTCCCCAACGGGTAAGCGTGCCGGTTTGCGAGCCCGTCCCGGTATGGGCGATATTCTCCGCCTGTAGCGTGTTCAAGGTATCGCACTGCGAACGCCCCGCAACAGCTATCGAAGGTTTGATCAAACCCGGAGCATTTGCCATGCTGTATCCAGCGAGAATATTGCCCGATTTATCCATCGCAACCGAACCCATCCATCGGTCGCCTGTTGCTCCCGGATCGTATAGGCTGCCCTGATAAATAAACGGTGCCGTAATTGCGGAACCAGGATTTCCCAGGGGATTCCTCACTTCATACCATCGCATTGCTGAACTTCGCGTTCCCGCTCCATCAGGATCGGCCGAATGTGTCACCACCAGGCTTTCGACACCGCCGCGGTTGCGATAGGCCAGGCGGTACATAAGGCGTGTCCCAAGCGTATCCAGTGTATTTACCGTGCCCGGCTGTGCGACGCAGGTGCCGCCTGTGTCATTGCAGGGAAGCGTCGTGGTAACCGGCAGATCTATAAAAGTCCCGGTTGCCCCGCCGAATCCATTCGTCAGGGTCACTGTTCCGGCAGTAAAATCTGGCTTGAGACGCATTATTCGAAGTCCGCGGGGGAAACCAGTTCGCAAGCGCATGAAAACGCCTCCGCGTGTCGTATCGGATGGCAACGTCGGGCCATCCAGATCCGCCGGCAGAAATGCCGCCCCGCCCGCATAAAATGCATTGGGAGCGCAAAGTGTCGTGGCTGACGGATCGCCAGCGAGCATTTTGGTTCTGTCGGAGGCACACAATGCCGCTCCGGTGTTGGCACCGGCGGCATTAAAAACGTTGTAAGCGATGTAATACGCATCGTTCCAGATACCGAGTTTGCCGTAATCGTTGAAACCGACGGCGCTGAAATCGACGGTGTATCGAACGTATGTTCCTGCGGGATTACCCGTCGTCGAAACCGCGATGCACTGAAACCACGGTGCGGCGTTCGATGCCGTAAAGGCAAACTGGCTCAATATCCAGCGGTCGGCAAGCCGGTCGTATTGGAGGATCGGGTCGCCGCGATTTGTTGTCTCGCAAACACCGCCGACACCCGTAAATAAAGTATTGCCATTCACCGGCCCGAGCACAACACCACCGGCTTTATTAAAGACAGCGTATTGCGAGTTTACCCAGCCTACGATATGGTTCGGGCCGACCGCCATCGTGGAGTCGGGCGGCGCTCCGGTCATGGAGAAACCGGGTAGCCCCGTTCCCGGGCCTTCGAAGGTGGCTCCGGCAATCGGAGCAAATAAAGATTCCGCTTCTGTTTGAACGAGAGCCTCAGGGATACGTAACGGCATTTTTTCTATCGAATCCGGCTCCTCGAACAAAGGCCTTTTGTTGCTCTCCTGGCGCATTCCGTTTTCCTTGCTTACGGTTGGAAGTTTCTGCCTTGAAAGTTCCAGGAGCGATTCCGAAACGCCGTGATATTCCATCGGCAGCGCGACCGTTTCTCCTTGCTGAGCCTTTTTGTTTGCGGCCGGGTTGTATTTTGCCCTGCTCCTGGCTTCACGCTCCCGCAGCGCTTTTAATTCTGACGCTTTGGGAGCTTTCTTTCCCGACCCCAGACCTACGCCGGCGTTCTGAGCAAAAGTCGGTGAGCCAAGTGTTAAGATAGCCAGCAGAATAAGCACAGGACATGACCCAAGTCCCAGAAACGCAATTCGGTTACAAAAAGCAGTCGTATTCATCGTGAAGATCCTCTTTTATTGGAATAGGAGCAATTATCGATATTTGTGGTTGGAAAAAGTCTTGACAAAGACTTCAGACAGCCGAAACGATAACAGTTCATCAACTTAAATGCAATCAAAAATGTACTTATCGTCCATTTCGGGATTTCTCGAATCGGGAACGCTGTCGTGATTGAAAACGCCAATGATTGAATGAGGCCGGAAAGCAGTGGAGCAAAAAGGTGTTTTTTTGAAGCGTGAGAAAGGGGAAAGTAATGGCAATTTTATGGAGCAGCCGTACTTTGAAGCGATAAAGATCCAGGTTTTCCGCTTGTTTTTGGGGCAGATTATTTGCGACTGAGAGGGTCCGGACATTCGACCAATCTCACATTTAAGGAGATTGGCAGGACAAATGTTGGACTGTGCCGACATTTAAGGCGACGTCGCATGTTAGTCGAACAAAGTGCTTTTGCCCGTGTCCGCCGTCATGTTCTCGAGCCCAAAATGCTCATATGCCAGCCGTGTCGCCATCCTGCCTCGCGACGTGCGGTTGAGAAAGCCGATCTGCAGTAAATACGGCTCGATTATTTCTTCGATAGAATCCTTCTCCTCATGCAGGGATGCGCACAGGGTTCCCAATCCGACGGGTCCGCCGTTGAATTTTTCGATGATCGTCATTAGCAGTTTGCGGTCCATTTCGTCGAGGCCGTATGTATCGACTTCCATTCTGTTTAGTGCGTCTTCGGCAACGGCTTCGGTAATTCGGCCGTCGTAATCGACCTCGGCGTAATCGCGGACGCGCCTCAATAACCTATTCGCAATTCGCGGAGTTCCGCGCGAACGGCGGGCGATCTCTTTTGATCCGGTTTCGTCTATCTCTACACTCAAAATACCTGCCGAACGCTCGACGATCATTTGCAGATCTTCGATGGTGTAAAAATCGAGGTGAAAAATTATTCCGAAACGTCCTCGCAGCGGGGCGGTGATCATTCCCGGCCGCGTCGTTGCTCCGACGAGCGTAAACTTCGGCAGCTCAAGCTTTATCGATCGCGCCGCCGTGCCTTGCCCGATCATTATATCGAGGTTGTAATCCTCCATCGCCGGGTAGAGAATTTCCTCGATTGCGGGATTGAGCCGGTGGATCTCGTCGATAAACAGTATGTCGCCTTCTTCGAGATTGGTCAGGATCGCCGCCAGATCGCCGGCTTTTTCGATGATCGGCCCGGCGGTCGATTTCAGGGCCGATCCCATCTCATTCGAGACAATATTGGAAAGCGTCGTTTTCCCCACGCCCGGCGGGCCGGTCAGCAGAATATGATCGAGAGCCTCGCGCCGCTTGAGCGCCGCCTTCATAAACACACGAAGGTTGTCCTTGACCTTCTTCTGCCCAATGTATTCGCCAAGCTGGGCGGGCCGCAAGGTCAATTCAAAACGCTTGTCTTCTTCAAGGACGTTTCCGTCGAGGACATCGATTATTTCCAAGTTAGTGGACATAGTATTCGACTGAGCGCGGACACCCTTGTCAGCAATGAGCGTCTCTTCGACACGAACAACCCTTTGCCTTGAAACTAGATTTGCGGCCGCACAACGTGTTCGCGGACTCCGCGGGCGGACAAAGGTGTCCGCGTTCCATTTTGCCTGCGTTCCTAAAGCAATCCCTTATTATACAGCGCAAAAACGTCCATCGTGAAAGCCACCGTGCAGTGCAGTGCTAATCCCAACCAAATACTTCCATTTTTCAAACTGAGCCAGCCCAAAAAGACCCCCGCAAATATCGCGGCGAATGTTTCCGCAGGTGGCTTTCCGAAATGGATCATGCAGTATGGAACGGTCATTATAAAGATCGAATAAATTCCAAAAGCCGGTTTCAGACTGTGTACCAGAAACCCGCGAAAGAAGAATTCGAGGCCGAAAAACTGGGCGAAATAGATCGATTCCCAAACAAAAAAAGCCGAACTCAAATAAGGATCGCCGTTATAAACCTGAAAAAACGGATACTTCGCGGCGAAGCTTGACGTGAGTGACATCCAGTAAACCAGCGGCAGAATCACCACGCTGCACAATGCAAATAACTTCCAAAACCCTTTCTCGATACTTAAACGAAGGCCGTAATCACCAAGGTTTTCCCTGTAAGAGAGCTTGATCACCGCCGCAGGGATAACAAAATAAAAAATGGTAACGACTACGACCCAATAGCCGAGCGGCGGCAGATTGTTAGATTCGGAATGTGCAACGTAATTGCCGAAATGTTCGAATCGGGTATTACTCAAGATGTCGGCCAAAAACTCCGGATTCTTTAGGTAATAAATGCATGACAATCCAATTGCGGCATATACCAGAGCAAAAACCGCCTTTCGATCGAGCAGCGTAAAATCGTTTTTGAGCGAACGGTACATTTCAAGCATGCATAAAACTGAAGTGCAGGCGGACTCGCCTGCAATGAGCGTCGTTGGAACGCGGACACCCTTGTCCGCAATGAGCGTCGCTTCGACGTGAACAAGCTTATAGCGTTCAAAACACTTTGGCATCGCCATAACCGCGTTCGCGGACTTCGCGGGCGGACAAAGGTGTCCGCGTTCCATCGTGCCTGCGTTCCATCATTTCGCCAGCGTCTGTAAGGCCGCTCTTAGTAACTTCTGCACGCTCATTTCAGCACCGTCTTTAACTGCCTGCTGCAAAGCTTTTTCCGCCGCGTTTTTTTGATAACCCAGATTAACCAGTGCTGAAAGGGCGTCATCAAATACCGAGTCGGCCGGGACTTGCGAGGTCGATGTGCGCGGGGCCGATCCGTCGGAAAGCTCGCCCACTTTGTCTCGCAACTCGATTACCAAGCGTTCTGCGGTCTTCCTGCCGATACCGGGAATGGTTACGAGGCGGGCAAGATCATCGGTCAGTATAGCCGAAATTATCTCGTCTCCACTCATTCCGCTCAGCATCGCGATTCCCGATTTAGGGCCTATTCCCTGCACTGAGATCAGTTTCAAATAAAGTTCGCGTTCACGCGTTGTGCGAAAGCCGAATAGCTGGATCGCGTCCTCGCGTACGCTGGTGTAAATACGAAGCTGGACCTCCGCGCCGATCTCGCCCAGATCGTAAAACGTCGAGAGCGGTATCATTACCTCATATCCAACGCCGCCGACGTCCACGATCACTGTATTCGCCTGCTTCGCGATCAATTTGCCTGAGAGGAATGCGATCATTGTTTCACACTTGAAACATAAAGTGTAAAGGATAACTTCATTTAGGGCAACGGTAAAAGCCCGTTTAGGCATCACCAACTCTGGCGAAGCAAGGAATTTAAATAAATTAAAAAAATTTTGAAAAAAACTTTGCTGCCGACGCTAAAAGAGATAATATAGTGAAAGCCAAGGTGGTGGTTTTCAAAATGCCGCTCAAATTTGAAACCGATCGGACAAAATCGCCGTAAATAGTATTAGAAATATTTCAAGAGGTGAAGAGTTTATGTTTTACAAAGGATTTTTTAAGAGAATCATACCGTTTTTCCTCACTTTTGCCGCCGGACTTTTTATTGCAAGCCTTTTTGTGCCGCTATCGATGCCGAATTTGAGGTTTCCGAGCCGGGGATCACATAAGTATCGTGAAGTTCATCGTTTGAGAATGGAATTGAATGAAACGCGTCGAGAGAACAATGATCTGAAGAAGGAAATACGGGAATTAAAGCAAAACACCGAATTTGGAATTCGTTATTCGGTGCCGCCCGTTAATGTAGACGCACCAATTCCACCTCCGCCCCCGAGAGCTCCGCGTGCACCGAAGCACGACAGGTAATTCGCCGGAAAATTTTAGGCCACAGGTTAACGCTGATCTTGATGATGTGTTAATCTGTGGTTTCCTTGTTTATGGACGAATCTCAAGCCCGAAAATTGATTTGCGAGATAGGCGTTTTGCTTTACGAAAAAAGCTATGTGGTTTCTTCGGACGGCAATCTCAGTATCCGCTTGGGTGAAAACCGCGTGCTGGCG
The DNA here is from genome assembly GCA_014379075.1 of Pyrinomonadaceae bacterium. Taxonomy (GTDB): domain Bacteria; phylum Acidobacteriota; class Blastocatellia; order Pyrinomonadales; family Pyrinomonadaceae; genus OLB17. The sequence continues at coordinate 6,291 of JACMMN010000342.1, forward strand.
ACGCCGACGATGACTTGCAAAGGCCGTATGACCGAAGACTGTCTTGCGATCACGGACATGGACGGTAAGCCGCTGACGGACAGAAAAGCCTCGTCCGAACTAGCGATGCACTTGTTAATTTACAAGGCTCGTCCCGATATCAAGGCCGTCTGCCACGCCCATCCGCCGCACGGGACCGCGTTTGCAGTCGCCGGGCTGGCGATCGACAAGCCGATTTTGTCCGAAGTTATTCTGACTCTCGGTTGTGTTCCCTTGACGGATTACGGCACACCCTCGACCGACGAACTTACCGAGGCGATGAAGCCGTTTGTCGAGCATCACAACGCGCTCTTGATGGCCAATCACGGAGCGGTCGCTTACGGCGCCGATCTATGGCAGGCTTTCGACAGGCTTGAAACGCTCGAGCATACGGCGAAGATCGCAATTTTGGCGAAAGCTTTGGGCGGGGCAAACGATCTCCCCAAAGACGCCATTGAAAAGCTTATAAATATACGCGAAAAGTCGGGATACCTATCTTCGTCAGCACGATGCCAATCGTGCGGATATCTGCATGAAGCAGAAATCACCTGTGCGACGGGCAATCAGCCGGCGAATGGAGCAAAAGTTTCGTTTTCACGCGAAGAATTGATTGAGCTTTTGAGCCAGGCGGCTAAATTGAGTTAAAATAGAACACTTTCAAACACGCGAAAATTAATCAGGAGAAAAACTAAATGCAGGAAGCTCTCGGAATGGTTGAATGTAAAGGACTTGTGGCGATGATCGAGGCTGCCGATGCGATGGTCAAGGCCGCTAACGTCCAATTGGTCGGCTATGAAAAAATAGGAGCAGGCTTTGTAACGGCTATCGTTCGGGGCGACGTGGCAGCCGTAAAAGCTGCTACCGATGCCGGTGCGAGCGCTGCAAGGCGGGTAGGCGAACTGGTCAGCGTCCACGTCATCCCGCGGCCGCATTCAAGCGTGGACGAAGCACTCCCTGTAATAGTGAAATAGTAAACCATAATCGTAAATCATGAATGGTTTTCTATCCATTTCGCGATTGCCGATTTACGCTTGTCGATCACGAACCAATGATAATCGGACGCATACTAGGCACCGTCGTTTCGAGCCAGAAGGACGAACGACTGCTCGGCAAAAAGCTTTTGATCGTACGGCCCATCAACCTTGACGGCACCGATCAGAGTGGTTATGTCGTGGCTGTCGATACGGTCGGCGCCGGATTCCATGAGAAGGTGATCGTCGTCAGCGGCTCTTCCGCCAGGCTTGCCGAAGGGAATAAGGATTGTCCGGTCGATGCGGCAATTATCGGCGTTATCGACACGATAGATTTTAACTAGCCCCAGATGAATTTCGGCGATAATAAAACATCGGCACTGGTTTTTCTCCGCATGGTTCTTTCGGTATTGATGTTTATTCACGGAGCCGCGCGTATCGCAAACGGAACCGTTGACGATTTCGGAGGTTTTTTAGGAAGCAGCGGTTTTCCGTTCGGATTTTATCTCGCCTGGACAATCACTTTATTTGAACTGGTGGCAAGCGTTTTGTTTGCGGCCGGATTTTATGCCTGGATAATTGCATTGATCTTCGCTATTCACCTAGGTATTGGAATCGCGTTAGTGCATTACCGGGAAGGTTGGTTTGTTGTCGGAGCCGGCCGAAACGGCATGGAATTCAGCGTTTTACTTATCGCGGCGTTTTTGACCATCGCGCTTGCGCACTATAAACGAGGCAAGTAATGCAGATCGCACGCGTCATCGGCACCGTTGTTGCAACGGTTAAAAACGAATCGCTCGACGGGCGAAAGTTCCTTATCGTACAGACACTCGATGCCGATCTGAAAGCAAAAGGAAGTCCAAGCGTAGCGCTCGACGCAGTCGGTGCCGGTGAGGGCGAACTTGTTTTCTGGTGCCGGGGAAAAGAAGCGTCGTTCCCATTCAAGCGGGACGAAACCCCGACCGATTGTACGATCGTCGGAATTATCGATTCAGAGGCCCATGTATTTAGATCAAAAGGTTAAGAAGTTGGCCTCGACCATGTTCATGACTTGGCAAATATCTTTCAAAAATCCGTCAGCTTTATAATAATCTTGTACTGCCGGAGGAAGAAAGTGATGGTGAAAATTAATGAACCCGGAAGCGGACACGGAGATATGACCTCTCCGCTCGGTAATCGACACTGGGCATACACGGATAAAAAAGCTTTGGCGACGCTAAAACGTGCGTTGTTTATCCTGAGAAGTAATGTCAAGGGGATGAAGCCATGCAACAAATGCTTTAAAGCTCTGCCGGGCGGCAAAACTTTTGACGAGATCTTAGCTGATGATACCATATGGATAAACTACGAACCCCGGACAGACCGCGGCTGGTACGGAATCACTATCAGTGTCGGCGGCAAAGATGTAAGTATTTCTCAAAGCGCTTTCAATAAAGGCAGATGGTGGGTTGCCGGGACTTTAGTACACGAATTGGCGCATGTGAACGGAGCGTCGGCTTCGACTGGCGATGCAGACGATACATTGCTTTGTTGCGGGTTGAAGAATGCATACGAAGGAGCAATTGGAATGAATCAGTCCGGCACCGGCGAAGAGGATTCGATGATGGCATAAAATTTATGAAAGTCATCCTGCCTGTAAAACTGTTTTTCTGTGTATTTTTAATATTGATGGGTACATCAGTAGCATTCGCCTGTAGATGTCAGAGCGCGTCGCTTAGAACATATTATAACCGGGCCGATGTCGTCGTCGTCGCAAAGGTATCATCCGTTTCAACCGACGCCCGGCAGATGACAACCGCAAAATTGGCAGTTTCAAATGTATGGAAAAAAGATATGACGGGCCAAATTGAGGCCATTACGGGAAGCTCATGTGCATTTGATTTTAAGGAAGACGGCGAGTATCTGGTATATTTGAGGGCGACACCAGATGGGAAAATGTCGACAATGCAATGTCAAGGAAACCTTCCGTTCAACCGGGCCGGGAAGGCTAAAACGTGGCTGAAACGCTACGGCAAAATCGGTATTGCCGCGTCCGGTTCGTTTGTCGGCGATAACTTCTTCGTTCCGGGTTATACCGATCTGTTTTGGGCGAACACTTTCGGAAATGTGATCCGTTAATAACACGAGAGCTTTTGGTTTTGATATATGCTGTTGGCCCGCGTAATAGGTAATGTTGTCGCAACGCAAAAGAACCAGCGTTACGAGGGGTCGCGTGTGATGCTTTGCCGCCAGATCACGCCGGAGGGTGACGATATGGAATACACATGTCTTGCTCTCGATTCGGTCAGCGCGGGCGAAGGTGATATTGTCGTGATCGTTCAGGAAGGCTGGTCCGCTTCGACTGCTTCGACTGGAAGACCGGGAGCGGCAATTGACTCGGCGATTGTCGGGGTTGTGGATTACATCGATCTGTTGCGCGAAGATAAATAGCCGCAAAAGACTCAAAACGAACGGGAAAAGATGACTCGTTTATATACTGTTCGAGCCTTTTTGCGGCCATTAGTTTTTATGCAGAACCACAATATTCCGACACTTGCCGAAAAGATAGCGCAGATCATCGAAAATGAACGGATCCCTACCGATCTTTCTTCGTTGCAGGCAAGAGTCGACCGAATCAACGAACGCCTCGATAATCTCGAGGGAGTTTCTACCATTCCGCATGCCGGAATTCGCGTTCCGCTATCGACTCATCCAAGTCAGGAAAAATTTGCCGTTATCGAAGCCTTTGCAGACGAGATATTTGCGAATTTGCAAAAAGAAAAGGCTTGCACGTTCGAACCGAACGGCAAGCCTTGTGATCACTGCTCGATGTGCAGTTCACGTGGTTTCTAATTCCAAAAGATCAATTTGCCGGGGCTGAAGGAGCGTTGGCCGGTGCTGCTGGAGGAGCATTAGTTTTCCTCATGGAATTCGCATCGCCAACTGACGGAGCCGTTCTTGCGGACGGATCAGCTTGGAAAAACGGTTATTCCTTGAATCCGAGCAAACCAGCTGTCAAAACAGCCGGAAACGAATTTCGGGTAGTGTTGTAATCGGTTACCGACTGATTAAAATCCAGGCGAGCCGTATTGATGCGGTTTTCAGTTCCTGAAAGCTCGTCCTGAACCTTCAAAAATGCCTCATTTGATTTTAGAACCGGGTAGTTTTCCTGAAGGCTGAGCAATCTTCCGATAGTTCCACCGAAACTGTTGTTTGCCTCGATGACCGCCTGTTTTTGCTCCGGCGTTTTATCACCGCCTTCGCCAACCGGAGGAGCCTGTTGAGCGTTCAGAAGGCGGGAACGAGCATCTGCGATCTGTCCGAATACTTCTTGCTCCTGTACACCGGCCATCTTCGCGGTCTCAACAAGATTCGGTATCAGGTCCGCACGTCTTTGAAGCGAGCTTTCCACATTCGCCCACTTGCCTTTAACACCCTGTTGTTTGGCAGTAAGATCGTTATAACTGCAGCCGCTGAGGCTGAACGCCGCAAACAATGCAATCGCCACTAAAATTGTTCTACTCATAGTTTCTCTCCTTACAGGACGGCATTCCGCCGAGTCTCTATCCTCTTTTGACCTTTGATATTAATGTCGGCAGCCAAGTTCACCTATTATCCTTTTTCATCAACCGCATCTATTACATTTTTAATCTGTTCCATATATTCGGCAAATAGTTCATTCGCCGAAGATTCATCAAGTTTTTCCGCAAAATTATTTTCACGAATATTAAATATTTTTTCAAACGGCACACCGTCGATCTTTAGATGCTGTACCGTAAGGGCAACGATTTCGTGTTTGGTCGCCGGGGGCTGTACGCCATGGAGCAGGAGCACCGCTCGAAACAATGACGAAAAGCTCGACAGACTTTCCGACATCAAATTTTTCAAGCCTTCGATCGAGGACGATGCCGGAATATACTGTCGCCGAAGCCGGATCAATTTACTTCTTAATTCATATTCGGTCTGATGACGCAAGAATTCGTCGGAAATCTTAAGCCCTGCCAGAACGTCCGATCCAAAAAGAACTTTTCGGGCAATCTCCATCTGGTGAAATTCTATCGGGAACACATCTGCTGCATTTTGAAGTTCGGAAACTGTAAAATACACTGGCAATGGATTTCCTGCCTTGTACCACTCGCGAACACTAGCATGGGCATTCCGCAAATCCTCAGGCGTTATCTTGTGAAGTGCGATCAAAATATTATAACCCGACTGGCTCGGTACAAAATCGCCCGCAGCCGCAGATCCGTAAAGGATCACGGAAGCAAGATTTTTCCCGTGCGTTCCTCGTAGATCGTCAACAAAATTTGCAAATTGGCTATTCATAATGGTCTATAGCGCAATACCTAGAAGCGTATCTAAGTTTAGCGTGGACAAAAATTACCAGTCGCCACCAGCGCCACCTCCCCCAAAATCACCTCCACCGCCAAATCCGCCCCAGTCAGATCCGCCTGAAGAACTACCCCAGTCACCGGATGAAGATGAACTGCCGGAACCGCTGGCGAGAATGGAGCCAATGACCCATGGTAATGCGCTGCCCCCGCCTCCAAAGCCTCCGCTCCAGTCATCATGGTCGCCTTTACGATTTTTTCCACCCCGATTAGAGAATATAATCAATAGTATCACTCCGATTATCAGGAGGCAGCAGAACGAGCTTGAAAGTATTTGAGAAGATCCGGGGCCGTCATCTTTCGGCTTTTCAGTTTCAGCCGGGGGCGCTCCGCCGCTCCGCCGTTCTTCCGTTGTTCTAATATATGCATCCAGCGTATCTGCTATGCCTTTTGCGTAATTGCCTTTCCTAAATTCCGGCACCAGAAATTGCCGCTGGAGATTACCAACGATCCCGTCGGGCAATTCATCTTCAAGGTCTTTGCTGACCTGTGTAAAAAATTTTCGATCGTCGATGGCAACAAAAAGCAGTGCGCTCGGATTGTCGTCTTCCTTTGAACCGATCTTCCAGCCTCGGGCGACGGCCAGCGAATAGTCGAATATTGGCCGGTCTCCAGTTGATTTTACAACCGCAACGGCCAATTCGACGCCGGTTTTTTCCTTGAATTGCTTTAGCTTTTCTTCAAGCTGCTGTTTGGTCGCGGGATCGATCACACCGGCGTAATCGTTTACCGCTCCGGTTGGAGCGGGAAGCGGCGAGGTATTGATCGAAAATGGCGCATCCGTTTGAGAAAACGCCGTCGCAGCCGCGAAAGCGAGAATCAGCACAGCCAGGAAAGATTTTAGTTTTGCCGACGCAAATTTAATTTTCATTCAGTATGTACTGATTGTGCCAAATATAAGTAGAATACGAAAGTCGTAAGTTGTTTGTTCCGCTTAGGCCTTTTTCACGTCGACCAATTTTCCGCGAAAAATGCGCAAGGCTTTCTTAACGACGGGCAGGCTGTTTGCGTAGGCGTAAAGCTCTTCCTCGGTTGGGTCATCCGGCAGCTTTCCGATCTCGATGCCCTCGCCGTCATCAAAAACCGGTGGGACATAGGCCGACGTATCGCGTGCGGGAGCGGCGGCCGTACCACCGTTTCCGTTTGAAAAACCCGGTTCGGCTGCAGCCCTTGCCGACCTGCCTCCAAGCGCCAGTTCGACAATTTTCGGAGAATTTGCGATCGGCAAAAGATTATCGCCGCTTTGCATGAGCCTTTCATCAAAGGCGTTGTCGAGCCACGCGTCGTCAATGTGTTCGAGTTCGGCCGGATCTATGTCCGGAAGCGGAAGCGTGATCGATTCTAGGAACGAGAGGTCAAACGACGGACGGTCAGATGCGGGAGCCTCATCTATTGTCGCGGCAATTGGCGGCTCTTCGAATTCGTTCGCGGGTGCCTCCATAAAATACGAAGGCTCTTCCGGCGGTAGGCCCACAGGCCTCTGAACGGCAATATTTTCAAGAATTGGCTCGGAAACTAGAGTTTTTTTTTCCGGGATAGCCGCAGGTGGTTGAGCAGCGTCCGGTTCTACCGGCAGTCCGCCGATTGACTGTTCGATCCGCGAAAGCCGTTCCAGAAGCTGTTCGACGGGCGTGACGCGGCCCATTTCTATTAACTTGATGAGGCCGGTTTCCAGCACATAACGGGACTGCGTAGCGTCTTTGAGTTTCGTTTCGGTTTCCGCGACGGAATTGAAAAATCGCAGGAGGTCGGCCTCGGAAAACGGCGCGGAATGAGTACCCATTTCCTCCCGGCTGAGCATCGAGGTTTCGAATAGATTCTCGGCGCTGCCGGCTATCTTGAAAACCAATAGATCACGCATCAGGGACAGCAGGTCACGGCAAAAATTTCGCAGGTCCTGGCCGCGTTTGATCAGGTCGTCAACGACGTACAATACGTCTCCGGCATTCTTTTCGGCGACTGCGGTCAGCACTTTCGTGAGCATTTCGATGCTCGCCATACCGAGGGCGTTCGACACGTCCTTAACTGCGATCTTCTCGCCGGAGAAGCTTATAACCTGATCGAAATTCGATTGGGCATCACGCATCGAGCCTTCGCCCGAACGCGATATTTCACGCAGTGCATCGTCCGAAATATCGACCTTTTCGGCCTCTGCGATAAACTTCAGGCGTTCGAATATCTTTTGGAGCGGGATCGTGCGGAACTCGAACTCCTGACAGCGTGAGAGGATCGTTTCCGGAACCTTGTGAAGCTCGGTTGTCGCCATTACGAAAACAACATTGCCCGGCGGTTCCTCAAGCGTTTTCAGGAGCGCATTGAACGCAGGTCTCGAAAGC
>JACMMN010000343.1 GCA_014379075.1 Pyrinomonadaceae bacterium
TAAAACGCCTTGTTGCCGATGCCCGAATTGATGTGGACACCTCCGCTGTCAGCCGTTCCGGTATATCGTTCGGCATAGTGGTCCGGATCGTCATCCGACGTGTAGCCGCCGTTACCCGCCAAGTGCGGATTGTCCATGTAACGCAAAGCGTCGCCGGCCGTTCCGGGGGTGTAGCTCTGCTCGCCGATCTTCCAGGTGTCGCCGTTTATCACGCCGCCGCGCGAATAGCTTTCGACCATCGCGCCGAAAACGTCGGACATCGATTCATTCAATGCCCCGGATTCGTTTGCATACGTCAGATTTGACGAATACTGCGTGACGCCGTGCGTCATTTCGTGTCCGGCAATATCCATGGTGACGAGCGGCGAAAAGGTCGTTCCGTTGCCGTCGCCATAGGTCATTTTGTTTTGGAACCAAAATGCGTTGTTGTAATTGCTGCCAAAATGCACCCTCGAGGTGACGAGGCTGATACCGCTGTTGGCACCGGCGGCGGTTGTTCCCGGGCCGTCGCTGCCGTTGATGCCGTTGCGTCCGAGGACGTTTTTGTAATAATCGTACGTCCAGCGGGCTCCATAATGGGCATCGACTCCTGCACGCTCGGCGGTTGCGCTCCAAACGTCGTCTGTGCCGCTGTAACGCGACTGCGTTCCGCCGGTGCCGGTCGAGGTATTGCCGGTGTTGTTCATGTTGAAAGTGCCCATTCTACGCGTCAGATCTTCCATGTAGAACGTGCCGCCCGCCGAGCTGGTGTCGATATTGACCGTGCCGCTGTACAGCGAATTGCCCGAACCGGTCTGCAAATTATTGTATTCGAAGATGTTTTCGCCGGTGTGAGCGTCCACAAAGATGACGGGGATCGCGGTTTTCTCGGTCCCGTCGATTCGCGGCATTTCGACGCGGTAAGTCAGGTGATCGCGTTCCTTACCGCGGAAGATCAAGAGATCGACCGTCGGCGGATCGGTAATTATTAGCTTCTCTGCGTGATTTCCCCTCGCAAGCGCCAAGGCGTGGTCGCCGTCGAAATTCGGCTGGGTGCTGATGGCGAGGCTTTCCTTCAGATCATCGGTGATGAGCGAGAGTTCCCCGTCCGATTTTAAATGGACGATAGCTTCGCCTTCCCAAACGGGAACGCCGCCGACAACCTGCTGAACGTGCGTGTGCGCCATTTTCAGCTCGTCGATCTCCACGCGTTTTATGATGTAATCATCAATATTGCCTATCGCGCGTTGAGTTGCGCGGGCACGCAAAATGTCCAGGCTTATTTGTTTAGCTCGTTCGTGGTCGTCGGCCGCACCGTTGCCGAAAACTGTTTTATTAGCATCGGCCTGGTTCGAAACGATTCCGAATACGAAAAATGCAGCGGCAAAAACCGCCAAAATACTTAGAATTTTCTTCACGCTCTGTTTCTCCTTGGGATTTATTCTCTGCTGATAAAAAATATCAAGCCGTATGAATTAAGGGGATAAAATGATCCCGGAGCCCAGCACGTGTAAGCCGTACTAAAACAAGTGGAAAAGAACCGGATATTCGAAAGTATGTATAAAATCCAATAAATTGGACATCAGGGGTATGAGGGAAGATTCTAGTAGGCTTTGTTTAAGGTGTCAAGACGTTCCATAACTAAATTTATGTTTGACATAACATTTCTTAATAGTGCCGCCGTCGGCGACATTTTCGCGTGGGCCGAAGTGTCCCAAATTCACAAAATCCGCAACGGCATTTATCAGAAAAATGGAAGGCTGATCTCGCTTCTTACCGATTTCGGGCGGATCAACCCTTGCTATCCCGATTTTCACGGAAGCACCGCCGACACGATCTTTTACACCGGTTCGGGCCGCCGCGGCGATCAAAAACTCGATCATGCGAATCAAGCTTTGCTAAAAGCGGTAGAAACCGAAATTGCCGTTCCGCTGTTTAACAAATTAAGCGTCGGCCGTTGGGAATTTATGGGTTTTTGGCGAATCATTGATGCTCAGTATATTTTTGACGAAAGGCAGAGTAGAATGTTGTGGAAATTCACTCTATCGAAAACTCAGTAGCTGTGCCGCGTCCGGCAAAAGCACGTATCAACAATTCCAGAACAGGAGATGATCACATGTTTCTTCGAAAAATTTTGTTTGTTTTTGCACTGGTCTTATTCGTGTCCGATTTTGCTGCCGCTCAGACAACCTGGACACCGGAGATGCATATTAAGGTCAAGGCCATCACCAGCCCGCGCGTTTCGCCTGACGGCAGCCGTGTGGCTTATGCCGTCGCCGGTGAAGTGATGTCGGCCGACAAGAGTGAGTATGTAACTCAAGTTTGGCTCGCCACGGCTGATGGAAAAGAAAATTCGCAGATCACTTTTGCCGAAAAATCGTCGACCAATCCTAAATGGTCGCCCGATGGCAGGTCGATCGCATTTACATCGACCCGCAAGGACAGCAAAAACAATCTCTACGTTCTCCGGCTAAACGGCGGCGAAGCCGAACCGGTCACCGATCTAAAAGGGTCGATCTCGGATTTCAACTGGTCGCCGGACGGCTCCTCGATAGCGTACGCAATGGCCGATGCCAAGACCGAGGACGAGGAAAAAAATGACAAGGGCCGCAACGATTTCCGCTGGGTAGACGAAAATCTGAAGATGAGCCGCCTTTATATTGTCGCGCTCGCCAAGGACGCGAACGGCAAACGCGAACCGCGTAAATTGACGAGCGAAAATTACAACGTCAGCGCTTTGAATTGGTCACCGGACGGGAAAAATATAGTTTTCAGCTTTGTAAAAACGCCGGGAGCAAACGATTGGACAACTTCGGATGTTTCTATATTGGATGTTGCAAGTGGCAAGATCAGCGTTTTAGCAAACACGGCGGCCGCCGAAGGTTCGCCCGTGTATTCGCCCGACGGCAGATGGATCGCGATGAACGTCACCGACATTCCCGTCCGCTGGGCACAGAGCGGGACGATCAATGTCTTTCCTGCCGCCGGCGGTTCGCCGAAAAAAATGGCAGTATCGCATGACGCGCAGCCGAATATTATCGGGTGGTCGGCGGACGGCGCGAAGATCTATTTTAGCGAGGCAAAAGGCACTGGAACATCGCTTTATTCGGCGAATGCAGCAGCCGGGACGATTGTCCAGGAGCAAACGGCGGATGCGGTGGCAACCAGTATCAACACCAATCGCGACTGTTCCCTTTTTACCTTCGTAATGCAGACATCGGAGCGTCCGCCGGAGGTGTTTGTCGCCCGTTCCGGCGATGCTCAGCCATTTCAGGTTTCGCGAATAAATGCGGACGCCGCCAAGACTCCGGTCGGCCGTACCGAGGTCATCCGTTGGAAAAGCACCGACGGCAAGGAGATCGAGGGGCTGCTTACATATCCGGTCGGCTACACCGCTGGGACGAAGGTGCCGACGATTCTGACTATTCACGGCGGCCCGGCGGGAGTTTTTCAGCATTCTTTTATCGGCGGCCGGGGCGTCTATCCGCTAGCGGCATTTGCCGCAAAGGGATATGCGATCCTGCGGCCGAATCCGCGCGGATCGAGCGGTTATGGGACGCCTTTCAGGCAGGCAAACATAAAGGATTGGGGCATGGGCGATTATCAGGATCTGATGACGGGGGTGGATAAAGTGATCGAGATGGGCGTCGCGGACCCGAATCGACTCGGCGTCATGGGCTGGAGCTACGGCGGCTATATGACCTCAACCATCATCACGAAAACTAAACGCTTCAAGGCAGCTTCGGCGGGTGCGCCCGTAACAAATCTGATGAGCTTTAACGGCACGGCGGATATTCCGTCGTTCGTTCCGGACTATTTCGGCGGCCAATCATGGGAAAATCCCGATCTTTATATAAAACATTCCGCGATGTTCAACATCAAGGGAGCCTCGACTCCGACGCTCATCCAGCACGGCGATGCTGACGTCCGTGTGCCGATATCGCAGGGCTACGAACTTTACAACGCCCTGAAAGCGCAAGGCGTCCCGACGCGGATGATCGTTCTCCCGCGCCAGCCGCACGGCCCGAACGAACCCAAAATGCAAATCGCCGCCATGCAAAGCAACTTGGATTGGTTTGAGAAGTATTTGAAGTAGATCAAGTTTATGGTTTGATATCGCTGTGTTTAGCAATGTGATTCTGATCTTCGTTGTCGCGTAGCGACCAAATGAAATTTAGCCGTGGGTTTTAACCCATGGGAAACCGGACGGGGAAGCTTCGTCGCGTCCAGCGACGACTGAAAGTTCAGTTGCCGCTGACGCGGCAAAATCGATATGCTTGTTTTCCGTGGGTTAAAATCCAAGGCTAAATTCAAGTTATCGCTACGCGATACAAGACAGAATTAGACTATAAATGTGATTGAAATTAGAACCGCAGCCAACCACGATAAACCCGCTGTCTGGCAAATAATCAAATCGGTTATTTCGGGCGGCGACACTTATGTCTTCGCGCCAGATTCCACCGAAGAGGAAATGACCGCCTACTGGTTTTCCGCCGAAAAGCACGTTTACGTTGCTGAATTGGATGGTGAGATCGTGGGGACGATGTGGCTCAAATCAAACCAGCCCGGCCTCGGCTCGCACGTCGGAAACGCCGCTTACATGGTTTCCCCAAACGCAAAAGGTAAAGGTGTCGGCCGAAAAATGGCCGAGCTCTCCATCAAAGAAGCCCGTCGCCTCGGCTTCAAATCCATCCAGTTCAACTTCGTCGTAAAGAGCAATGAGATTGCCGTAAAACTCTGGCAAAGCGTCGGCTTCCAAATAATTGGCGAGATCCCTAACGCCTTCAGACACGCCAAAAACGGAATGACCAACGCGTACATAATGTACCGCAAGTTATAACAAATTGTCCGGATAGTATTATTTTACGGGTTCCGGATTTCTTAATCCGAATTCCGGGTTCTCTGCTCCGGCCGGGATCATCCACATTTGGATAACGCTTTTTGGATTCTTTTCCGCCCTTATAAGTGTTATACGGCTAATATCGAAACGTCTGGTCCCAGCCCAGGCTCTGATTATTCGTACTATTTGTCTGTAATGCCGGTCCGTTTCGGGATAGATGACAACATACCCTTGCGACGCGGGATTATTGTCAAGATCAACCATAAAACCGTCGAAGACCATTTTGACATATCCTTGGTTATAGAACCTGAATTCATCATACAGCCGCGGCACGGGCAAAGCCTGAATATACGCAGTGCAGCTTTTCGTGATCGTTTTAAACCAAATATTTTCGATCTCCACGGTTGCCGTGATCGTGCCCGTGCCCTCGCCCGGTTCGATCGTTATCGTGTCCGTTCCAGCACCCTTAGCGATCGTCCCCCACGAAACCGTCCAATTGTAAGTAACGGCAGCAGTCTGCTTTTCCGTAAATTTCGGCTCGGCGGTTACCGCAACCTTAAATGAATTCCCGGCCACGACAACCGATTCGGGACAGGCCAATTTAATGCCCGGTTCGGTATGCCCCTTGATCTGAGCCGAGATCGTTGAGGCTGTCGCTGCCAGTACGCAAAAGATTACAAACGCGGATCTCATATCTCTCCCTTCACACGCCAACGCAAATTTGCTTAGTTGGCCATGCTTTTTGAGCTTCTAGTTCAAGCAGGTTAAATTCTCTTTTAGGCCCATTTGCTGAAGCCGTTTGCGTTCGATCTCAGCGGCAGACCTGTTGCCTAGATCACATAATATCTGCCACCGCCGCCGCAGTTCCTTAATTGCGAGCTGCGGTTTTTCCAACTCAAGCAGCATGTCCGCACGCTTATCGAGGGCGAACAATATAGCCGTCTTATCCTCGGCCTTTAACGCTACACGGGAATAGGCCGAAAGCGCCTTCGGGAAATCGTCCAGCCGCGAATAAATTTCACCACGGCCCAGCTCCACTTCAAAATCGTCATAGTGCCAGACGCGCGCCTGCTTGAGATCCGCCAGGGCGAGATCGTACCTATGTTGGCGAATGTAAAGTTTTCCTCTCTCGCGGTATGCCTTTGTCGAACCCAGATCGATCGCCTTCGAGTATTCATTTATAGCGATTTCCAAATTGTTTGCCGTTCGGGCTTCGGCTGCCCGCTTCATTGCGGGTTCCGGCGAAAGTGTTTCCGCTTTTCTCGTGTCGGCGGCTGCGACGGCGGTTTTACCCAGCTTGTCGTTAGCTTCGGCACGTAAAGTGTAGAGCTCGAATGACGGTTTGAGCAGGATCGCCTGGGTCAGATCGGCGGCGGCGAGAGCGAATTTTTCCGTTCGAATATACGCGGTGGCGCGCCATTTCAATGAATCGACGTCCTTCGGTTTTAATTTCAGTGCCGTCGTAAAATGAGCGATCGCTTCATCGTAAGAAGGCCATTGCCCTTGGGAGAACAATGTAATGTAGCCAAGGCCGCGATGTCCCCTAAAATCCTTCGGGTCCAATTCGACGATCTTTTTATACGCCTCGGGCGGATAATCCTGGTTGCGTTCATCGCGGTCGATTGTGGCCGAGATCATCAGTTCTTCGATCGCTTCTGTCTTTTTGCCTTGTTTTAGGATGATAAGTGCGCGGTCGTAATACGCTCCGCCGTAATTGGGGTTCAATTCAATTGCCCGCGTAAAGTCCTTGATCGCCTCATCCAGGTTGCCCGAGCCGGCATGGGCTCGGCCCCGCTCGGCATACCAAATCTCGTTGCCGGGGTTTTCTTCTATAAACTGCGTACGCAATTTCACCCATTCCTGAGGCGTTTTCGGCAGCTCGGTTTGCGCCGGGAGGCTCGTCAGCAATGTTCCGAGCAGGACTATGAGAATTACAATTCTTCCAGTTTTCATAACTTACTTCTCGCAAGCGAGGAAATATTACCAGCACTTGTCAGCCAATTTGCCGCCGAGTGCAACGACTTTCGCTTCGTCAGCCGCCGCAAGGTCTTTTTTGCCTTGATCGCAAAACATCACCGCCCGAAGTGCATAAGGTTCAGCGGCTTTCGGATCCATACTAATGACCTTTGTAATATCGGCCTGCGCCAGATCAGCTTTGCCCATCTTTGTATGGACTCTTGCGCGTTTCAACAGATAATTCGAACTCTTGGGATCGCGATCTACTGCCTTGGTATAATTTTCAAGTGCCACGGGATAGTTTGCTTCCGCGTCATACGTAACCCCGAGGCCGAAATAGCCGTAAGCGTTTTCCGGATGGTATTTGATGGCCTCTACGAAATCCGCCCTGGACCCGGCGATATCATCCAACTTCGCTTTCATCAAGCCGCGGGCACGATAAATATCGCCCTTTGTCAACGAATCGTCGGGAGCAAACTCCAGAGCTTTTGAGAAATGTGCCGATGCTTTCAGGGGATCGTTTCCGGAGACCCAACCGAGCTCGAAATAGCCCGCCCAACTTTTCGGCGCGAGCTCGGTGACCTTAGTGAAGTCGGCTGCCGCAAGGTCGTATTTATAAAGTGCAGCGAGTGCGAGGCCGCGCCGGTAATAAGCGTCGGCATATTTCGGGTTCATTACTATTATTTTAGTGAAATCCGCTGCGGCCGGCTCATATTTTTTTTGCGATAAGTAGGCTTTCCCGCGTAGCTCATAAATGGAAATGCTTGAATTAACGGCGATGGCATTCGTATAATCCGCGATCATCGCGTTTAAATTCTCCGCGGCCTTATGGACCTTAGCCCGGTCCAAATATAAATGCTCGGTTTTTTTTGAAACAGCGATCGCGGCGGTAAAGTCGGCAACGGCAGACTCGTATTTGCGCAGCTCGAAAAATGAATGACCGCGAAAATGCAGGGCTGGTTCATGTTTAGGATCAACCTTGAGAGCGGCGGTGTAGTATTGAATGGCTAATGCGAAGTCCTTTTTCGTATAGGCGGCGGCTGCACTCAAGATGCTGCCGCCAATCGCCTCGTCCCTTACAGCTTCGGCCGGAGTTTTTCCTTTATGGTCTACGAAAGTTTCCCCGCTATATGAGGACTTGTCGAATTCATATTGGTTGGAGCATTTATTACCCGAATCTGTGCGGAATTCTTCGCCGGTGTTCTCTATACCTACGGCGTGAGAGCATCCGCGGGCCCAACGCCACCTGATAACATAATTTGCGTCTTCGACCGGTAAGGCCGGAAGGTCCAAATTGATATTAAATACCTGTCCCGGGCCGAGGGTCCCTGTCATTTTGATCTCCGCTTCCTCCAACAGGAAACCTATCCTGAGCGTGTGCTTCCCGTACGTTAAGCTTCTGATCGTCTCATTGCTGTTGTTGGTCAGCACGAGTCTTACCTTCCGGCCGGTTATATTTCCACCGCGAACGTGACCGGAGGAAGCCTTTAAGGTAACCGCGGGCCTTTCTATAATTTCGGCCGCCGCTGTTGCTGCAGTAGCATTGGTAACAAAATAAATAATTAAAAAAAGCAGGCTGACGGCCTTAAAAACTTTCATTCCGGAACTTCTCCTAAAACCCTTATGCGCGCAAGTCTGACGGCGAGCGGAAGGTTAGTCTTAATAGATCAAATTTTTTTGGACTTTGGGTTGAGCAGGTCGTCTTTACCGCAGGATCTGTGAGGCCTTCGGTAAAATTCTTCCTTCAACTTAAATAACACAACGGGCAGAGGAATGTAAACTTGCAGAGAACTGGGGAAATTTGCAATCCTCGATAGAATAAAGTCGGCTTTTTCCCTACAATTATCAATATACATGACCATTGACGAACAAATTTCTTATTTAAAAAAGGGCAGTGTCGATCTGATCCGCGAGGAAGATCTGCGTAAAAAACTTGAGCGTTCGGCTAATACGGGGAAGCCTTTGCGGATAAAGCTTGGGGCCGATCCGACGGCGCCGGATATCCATATCGGGCATACGGTCGTAATTCGCAAGTTACGGGCGTTTCAGGAGCTTGGGCACACGGTCATCTTTTTGATCGGCGATTTTACGGGGCTGATCGGCGATCCATCGGGCAAAAACGCGACGCGGCCGCCGCTCACTCGCGAAGAGATAAACGCGAACGCCGAGACCTATAAGACGCAGATCTTCAAACTGCTCCATCCCGACAAAACCGAGATTCGCTTTAATTCGGAATGGATGGACAAATTCACCGCCGCCGATTTTGTGAAGCTGACCTCGAAAATTACGGTCAAGCAGATCCTCGAACGCGACGATTTCGAAAAGCGAATGCGCGAGGAAAAGCCGATCTCGATGCACGAACTCCTTTACCCACTCGTTCAGGGCTACGATTCGGTCGCCCTCGAAGCGGACGTCGAACTAGGCGGCACCGATCAGAAATTCAACCTGCTGGTCGGCCGTAATTTACAGCGTGAATTCGGCCAGGAACCGCAGGTGATCATCACCACGCCGCTGCTCGAAGGCCTCGACGGCGTCAACAAAATGTCGAAATCGCTGAACAATTACATCGGCATCGACGAGGCTCCGAACGAAATGTTCGGCAAAATAATGTCCATCTCCGACGACCTGATGTGGCGATATTTTGAACTTCTCACCGATACGACCATCGACGACATAAATGCCCTGAAATTCAAATGCGAGTCGGAAGCCGAAAACCCGCGTGATCTGAAAGTCGGCCTTGCCAAACGAATCATCTCCGA
>JACMMN010000344.1 GCA_014379075.1 Pyrinomonadaceae bacterium
AAAACGACCATATTGCGAATCTTGGCCGGACTGTAAACACCGGACTCCGGCAGCATAATTCTCCACGGCAAAGACGTTACGAATCTTCCGGCCCGAATGCGCGGGACCGGCGTTATATTTCAGGCTTACGCACTCTTCCCGAAAATGAATGTCGAGGAAAACATCGGCTACGGCCTTCGCCTGCGAAAAACCGCCAAAAGTGAGATTAAAAAAGCAGTTGACCGACTGATTGAAATGGTTGATCTTGAAGCACACCGAAAAAAACGCCCGTCGCAGCTTTCGGGCGGCCAGCAGCAAAGAGTCGCCATTGCAAGGGCCCTCGCATATGAACCCGAGGTCCTTCTTTTCGATGAGCCTTTCGGAGCGCTCGACGCCCAGATTCGCACTACGCTTCGCCGCGAAATTCGCGCGTTGCTTAAAAAGATAAACGTCCCTTCGATATTCATCACGCACGATCAGGAAGAAGCTCTCGAACTCGGTGACCGTATCGCCGTCCTGAACGCTGGACGGCTCGAACACATCGGCACTCCATTCGAGGTTTACAACAAACCGGAAACGGAGCATGTCGCGACATTTCTAGGCTCGGCGAACCTGCTCCCCGGCGTGATCAAAAACAGAAAATTTACTTCCGGCGATATATCTCTGGAGATGGATGAAAAGAATGATTTGAAAGAAGGGCAGAAAGTAAAACTCGTGTTCCGCCCCGAAGACGTTTTTCTCCGCAAACCCGAAAATCTGACGCAGCATTACCAAAAATTGGCGGATGGGGAGGTCGACGAAGTAAGCTTCGTCGGAGCATTCGAACGCGTTGGTGTAAAGCTGGATCTGCCGGAAGCGCGGCATATAATTATCACCCGTCCCAAAACGGAAACATCGGCTTTTCCGCTGTCAATAGGGCAGCATGTACCGGTCGGCTTGGTCAGGTTCCGGATATTGAGGTCAGGCGATTAGCCGCAAAGAGGCGCAAAAAGGACAAAATACAGCGTTTTACTTTTCCCCTTTGTGCCTTTTGCGGCATTACCCTTCAAAAATCTATGAAGAAAATCACGATCATTGGCGGCGGGGCGAGTGGTACTTTGCTTGCGGTAAACCTGCTGAAAAACGCCGGCGACGCTCCCTTGGCTATCAACCTCGTCGAAAAACGCTCTGCCGTCGGCCGAGGTGTCGCATATTCGACGACGGCCGGCGTTCATCTTCTCAACGTGCCCGCCGCCAAGATGGGAGCCTTTTCTAACGACATCGGAAATTTTTACCAATGGCTGACTGAAAAAGATTTACCGTACGATGATCACGCTTTTGTTCCGCGAAAGATATACGGCAATTACCTCCGCGAGACTCTTGAACAGGCCATTGCGAACAAGCCGAAAAATATCCAGTTCAACATCATTGATGACGAAGCCGTCGATATGTCGGTGGATGACAGCCAGTCTCAAGTCATCCTAAAATCCGGCGAAATACTGGTGTCGGACAAGGTGGTGCTCGCATTCGGAAACTCCCTGCCGCCGCATCCCAATGTTGAGAATATGGATTTTACCTTGGCTCCGAAATATTTCCGCGATCAATGGAGTCCTGAGGTCTATACAAAAATCGAGAAATCCGATTCCGTGCTGATTATCGGCACCGGCCTTTCTATGGTCGATCTAACAATGCATTATCATGCCGTCGGCCATGGGGGAAAGATCAAGGCATTATCAACACGAGGATTACTTCCGGCCGTTCACAGTTTAGGACATACCTATCCGTCATTTTATGACGAGTTGAAACCGATGACGCGGATCACCGATTTGCTTAAAGCAGTGCGGCGACACATAAAAAAGGCGGAAAGCGAAGGATCAAATTGGCGAGGTGTGATCGACAGTTTGCGTCCGCACACGCCGCAAATCTGGCTCGATCTTCCGATTGCGGAAAAACGGTATTTTATGCAGCATCTAAGCCGCTATTGGAACGTCGCCCGGCATCGTGTTCCGATGGAAGCCGCCGTAATTTTAGATGAAATGCAGGCGGACGGAAGACTTGAAGTATTAAAAGGCAGGCTGCAAAAAATAGAAGTAAATCCAAGCGGAAAATTCGAGACGGTTTTTAAGACGGATGGCACCGAAAATTCAATGGAAACCGACGCGATCATCAATTGCATCGGCTCCCAAAGCAATTTCGAGAAGCTCGAATCGCCGCTCGTAAAAAGCATGGTCGCCCGCGGCCACATACGAAACGACGAATTAAATCTTGGTATTGCCGCATTGCCGAACGGCCGGATCATCGGCAAAACCGGGGCACCGTCCAATGTTCTGTTAACACTCGGAACCGCCCTCAAAGGAACGCTCTGGGAAACGACCGCAATCCCGGAAATCCGTACCCAAGCGCAAGCCCTCGCATTGCAATTATTGGACAAAGAAAGCTAGAGTAACGCCTTCAGGCGTGATTCTTCGTTGGCGCTTTCACGCCTAAAGGCGTTACTCTAAACTTCTGACTCTATGACAAATTCATTCTGCCAATTAATAACCGACGCCGCCGAATCGCACACGGACAAAATGGCGATGCAGATCATCGGCGTCGAAGGCACCGAATTCACTTTCGGCGAAATGCTCAGCGCGATTCGCGGCATAGCATACCGCCTTGAAAAAGAAGGCATCGAATTCGGCGACCGTGTTGCGCTGATCGGCGAGAATCACCCGCGATGGGCTATCGCTTACATGGGAATTCTTTTTCGCGGTGCCGTCTGCGTGCCGATCGATCCGCACGGCGAGATCGACACGATCAAGAACTTTCTCGACAATTCCGAAGCCAAGATGGCATTCATTGGCGCGGATTTCATTGGCACTTTCGCGAAACTCGATAAGAATTTTCCGGTCGTAGTTTTACAGGACGTTGAAAACGGCTTCGGCTCGTTCGACGATTGGGCCGCCACGCCTCGCCCTGACGATTACGACCAAAAACCAACACCAGCTCAACCCGAAGACCTCGCCGTTCTGATCTACACATCCGGCACGACCGGCACGCCAAAAGGCGTTCCGCTCACCCACGGCAACATCTTTTACGAAACAACCGGCTGCCAGGAAGTGATGAACATTTCCGAACACGAAGTTGTTCTGAGCGTGCTGCCGTTATTCCACGTCTTCGCGCAAGTGATCAATCTCTGGGTGATCGCCAGCGTCGGCGCAAAGGTTTGCTACGTCAAGGAACTTGCTCCAGCGGAACTGACCAAAGCCTTCGAGACAAAAGAAATTACTCTGCTGACCGGCGTTCCGCGACTCTGGTATTTATTCCACAAAAAAATATTCGACGGCGTTGCCGCCCAGCCGAAACCAGTACAGTGGCTGTTCGCAGGAATGTTAAAGACGAACGGATTCCTCCGCGACACGTTCAAAATAAATCTTGGCAACAAGCTTTTCAAAAAGGTCCACGACGGCTTCGGCGGCAAGCTTAGCATCACTATCTCCGCCGGTTCGCGCTTCGACGAAAAGATCGC
>JACMMN010000345.1 GCA_014379075.1 Pyrinomonadaceae bacterium
CAAAAAGTTTTGGACGCGGCGAGGGAATCGAATGCGAGGGGCCGGATTGTGGAGTTGAGATAGAACGCGGATCCGCGTTCTATCTCAACTCCACAATCCGGCCCCTCGCATTCGATTCCCTCGCCGCGTCCAAAACTTTTTGCACCTTCAATCCGTCCTCGAATGTCGCGGCAAATTCAATTTCCGTCCGGCCTTCAATTATCGCTTCGACGATATTCGGTGCAAAATCCATAAAGCCGCGTGAAAAACCCGTATCGGCCACGCCGAGAAGCGGTATTCCAAGCTCGGTTCCGATTTCCCGCCAATCATTTTCACCAGATCTAGCAACATAGGCATCGCCGCGATGCTTCACCTTGATAGCGCCTTCGGTGCCGAAAAATTCGATATAATTCTTATAATTAGGCTGTTCGGTCATCGACACGGAGACGAGGCCGGTAGCATCTTCGGTCAGATCGCCGTCCGCGAAACGGAGGATCATGTTCGCTTCGTCATCCGTCGTCACATCGCGAAAATCGCCGCCCGGCAGCGGGCGTTTTTTGACATGAGACTGTAATTGGCAGAACACGCTGGAGATTTCCGTGCCCAAAAACCAGTTGAACGAATCGATAATATGCGAATTCACCGCACCCAAAGCCCCGCCGCCCTGTTCGATGTCCGACCACCAATTCCACGGCAGACCCGGATCACCTCTGTGCGGTGCCCGGAAATGGTATTTGGCGTGCCGGATCTTGCCGATCTCGCCGTCTCGCAGCATTGCATACGCTTTTTGCCGCCCTGGCTGAAATCTTAATTCGTGATCGATCAATGCCAAAACGCCTTTGCTTTTCGCCATTGCCGTCATCTCTTCGGCCTCGGCGGCATTCATCGCCATCGGCTTTTCACACAGGACGTGTTTGCCTAGCTCCAACGAAAATAGCGTCATCTCGCGGTGCAAGTTCGGCGGCGTGGTAATGCAGACCAGATCGACGTCTTCGCGGGCGACGGTTTCACGCCAATCGGCGGTAAAATGGCCGATCCCGAATTCTTCCGCCGTAGCCCGCGCATTTTCCAGATTCCCGCTCGCGACCGAAACGATCTCTGCATTTTCGCAAGACAAAAACGCCGGGATCTGCACTTTTCGCGCGAAACCCGTCCCGATAATTCCGATGCCGACCTTATTTTTCATACAGAAATTAATACACGAAACACCAAAAAAACCAAAAGGCGTAAGAATGCATCTTACGCCTTCGGCAGATCGAAATTATTTGACGTCTAATCGACTTCTAGCTCGAGGCTGCCGCCGATGTTTTTCTTTAGGTTGCGGCTGTGCAGGAGAAAATGTTCGTACGCATCTCTGTCCTCTTTGCTCATATCGATGATCTCGGCGCCGATCGCGTATTTCTCTGTCGAAATGTGCATTCCAAACTTTTCGTATCTTCGCCCCATTACCTTCATTCTTATTTTGCCGCCCGGCAGGTCGAGCTCCACGTTCAATTCACGATTCTGTCCGACCAGGTAGTTTTCCTTGATACGAATCGCCGAAACTATAAAGCCAATACCCGAGCCGCTCAGATCGGAAGTTACGCCGGTCATAAAACTGCCTTTGGCGGCAGAGTTCGCATGGAAAACGCCCGGAACAAGATCGAACCAGATCTTGATCGGAGCTTCAAATTTCCGCCGCGTGGCATGAGACCTTTCGGCAAAGAGGCTGCTAATTTTTGAAACTAATTCTCGTATCATTGGCTTATTTCGTTTACTGCAACATTCCAACGGAAAATCCCGGCAATCCAAAGTTTTCTCAGTTCTTCATCGGTTTTCCATTATTATCTTTGCTCGTAAGGATCGGGGACGACTTTTGGTTAAGAACTACCAGAAACGACAGCTTTCCGCTTTTGCCGTATAGGGCGGGTGTCGCGGTCGAATAATATTTCGTCCGGTTATCGGTAAGAGTCACCGCATATAAGTATCCGGTCGATTCCGACGATTGCACATCCGACGGCAACAGGTTTTTTTCAATTAGTGCCGGGATTTCCGCAAAGGTTCCGCCATGCTGCGCCGCGTAGACCATTTGGGCCTTCGATATCCGGTCCAGCATTGTTCTGGCTTCGTTATGATGAGTTTCGATACGCAAGGCGTAGAAGTAATTTTTGCCTTCCTGCTTTATCAGCTTCTCGGCCGTTTCATCGACCGTCAAAATTACCCAGATCCCGTTTTCCCTTCGCAGCCTGACTTCCTGGATCTCGGATTTTTCAAGATCTTCGTCCGGAAGCCTGGCGGTAACCGTCGCGATATCTCCTGAAACGATCTCGCCGTTGATCTCGATCTCAGCGGGAACATGTTTAGCAACCGCTTCGAAATCGACTGCGAATTCTTTTAACTCGGTTTCGGTCAGGCCTTCGATAGCCGGACGCAGATTGGTCAAAAATATGGCTTCGCGAAAACGCTTTTCCCTCAAATTTTTGTAGAAAACGCGAACGGTATCGGCAGGCGAATTTGTTTCGATCTTTATGGTCGCGCCGGTTGATACCGCATTACTGGATTTCGCGGCGGTCGCGGGAGGAGGAGTATTTGCTGCCCCGGCCGCGCAGCCATCGATCATAAACGCGGAAAATATAGCTAGAAATATTAGAAAGTTCGACTCGAGAAACTTATGACCCATTAGTTTTTTTTCCTAAATTCTTGTCGATGCGAAGCAGATTTCGTTGAAGAATACGTGCCGGGAAGAAAAGGAAAGGACACGCTAAACTTGATTATAGCGTGTCCCGTCGAAAAAAGTAAGCACTTTTTTTTGCCTGCTTTTATAGATCGCCCTCGCGGACTTCCGTTGCTGCCGCCGGTTCGATTACCGAATTGTTCCGGTTTCTCAAAAGCAGTTCGCGGCCAACCAGATAAAGCACGACAGCTAGCGCGATAAATGGTATAAGGCCCAGCCAGTTCGAGTTCGGGCCCGCAAACAAAGGATTGCTGGTTTCCGCCCATTCCTGGAAGCTTGCGACCGTGCCGCTCAGGAATTCGGCGGCAATGGCAACCAGAATTCCGGCCAAAGCACCACCTGCGATATAACCCGAAGCAAGCAAAACGCCCGGACTCTTGTCCGTCTCGGCGATCATTTCATCTTGCGTCAAATTGCGCGTGCGCAGCGTTTTAAACAGTTCCTTATCCACCGCCCACCGAACGATCCCGCCGACGAATATCGGAGCCGAAACGAAGATCGGCAAATACAGTCCGACCGCAAACGCCAAAGATGGTATCCCCGCAAGCTCAAGTGTCACCGCGATCATAACGCCAAGCAAAACAAGGCCCCAAGGCAGTTCCTGACTCAAAATTCCCTTGATGATATAACTCATCAGGGTTGCCTTCGGCGCCGAATATTTCGTGACGGCACTTCCGTCCGGACGCTCGGTCACCGTTCCGTTTACTCCCGGATCGACAAGGTATTTGATCGCACCCGATGTGTCCGCCAGATACTTGCCCGGCGCGATCCCGTTGACGGTCGAGGTGTTATGCCAGCCGCGATACGTGTTACCGTCTGAATCGGCCTGCGGGCCGCTCAGAGTTTCAGCCGGCCCGACCTGCGCACCCGCCGGAAGCATTGAACCTTTTGGAAAATTCTCCTCGATCTTATAAGCCGCTTTGCCGCTCTCATTGACGAGATAGCGTCCAGCCGTAAGATCTTTAACCTGAGCGTCCGTCTGTCCTTCCGGAACCTTGTTTTCGAAAACCCGATACGTTCCCGCAACCGGAGGCCGTTCTTCGCCGGTGTAACCCGTAAGCCCGCCGGCCGTCACCGGCACGTCCTTCGCGACCCTCGAAAAAGTGGTCGGCGTTGCGTACACGGTGCTATTGTCATTAAGCGAAACAAGGATCGGCCCTAATACGAGGGCGGACGCCAGCGCACCTATCAGAATTGCAATTTGCTGCAGCCGTGGTGTTCCGCCTACCAGAAATCCTGTTTTGAGATCCTGCGAAGTCGTTCCGCCGTTCGACGCCGCGATGCAGACTATGCCGCCGATCGAAAGTGCGGTTACAAAATATGGATCGGACGCCGTCCAGCCGAGAACTAGAAAAACAAGACACGTCAGCAGAAGCGTAGCGACCGTCATTCCCGATATCGGATTGGAAGACGAACCGATCTCGCCCGTCAAACGAGATGAAACCGTCACGAAAAGAAATCCGAAAACAATTATCAGGATCGCTCCCAGAATATTCATTTCCAGTGCCGGTGTGAGCGTAATCACAACGATCAAGGCCAATATTCCGCCGACCACCCATTTCATCGAAAGGTCCTGGTCGGTTCGAGGTAACGCTCCCTCTTCCTTAACGTCGCTGCCGCCGCGAAAATCGGCGATACCGCCTTTGATGCCGCCCCAGATCAGCGGCAGCGAGCGAAACAGGCTGATGATTCCGCCCGCCGCGACCGCTCCGGCACCGATATAAAGAATGTACTCTGCCTGAATACTGTTCTTTCCCTGAATGCCCATTTCCGAGATCGGTATCGTCGCCGGAGCAAGTGCCGCCGTCAGCCCCGATCCGAAAAATTTTATCATCGGGATCAAGACCAAATATGAAAGGGCGCCGCCGGCAAACATAATACCCGCGATCCGCGGCCCGATAATATAGCCGACGCCGAGCAGTGCAGGATTGTTTTCCAGCGAGACAGACCCGCCTTCGTATGGCCTGCCGAAAACTTTGGTCGGAATTTCCTTCCAGCCCTTAAATACCTGCATTATGGCGTTAAATCCGAATCCGAGAATAAACCCAAGCCCGATTATCTTGCCGCCGTGCAGTGCCGCGTCGTTGCTCTGAGCCTTTTCGGCATCAATCGAAACCGCCCGCGATTCTTCTGATGCACCGGCCATCAGAACCTGTGCGCAGGCCGTGCCTTCCGGATATTTCAAAATGCCGTGCTGGTCGCGGATCAGCGCTCGGCGAAGCGGGATCATCATCAAAATTCCCAGCAATGCTCCCAAAACCGAAACCATCGTCACCCGCCAGATGTCGAGGTCGAACCCCAATATCAGGATCGCCGGCATTGTCACGCCGACGCCGAACGCGATAGATTCACCCGCCGAACCGGCCGTCTGCACGATGTTGTGTTCAAGGATCGTGGCATCACGCACGCCCATTTTCGATAGGATGCGAAACAGCGTGATCGAAATAACCGCCACGGGAATCGAAGCCGAAACTGTAAGGCCGACCTTCAACACCAGATACAGCGACGAAGCGCCAAAGATAATGCCCAAAAGCGTGCCGACGACCAATGGAAAAGGCGTCAGCTCGCGCAATGTCGTAACAGTCGCCGGAATGTACGGGCGAAATTTTTCGAGAAAAGGATTTATCATCCGAAAAAGGCCTCCTTGAACTTTGTTATTTGGCCGGGACGCGGCACTTTGGGGAAAGATTTTGTATTTGAACTTGCGTTAATTTACATTTAATACGTTAAACACGCAAGGAACGCGGACACTCCGCCGGAGCGTGGACACCTCTGTCCGCTCGCGGAGTCCGCGAACGCGTTACGCTGCCGCAAATCTTGTATGTGACTAAACGGTTGTTCGCATTGAAGCAATGCTCATCCGGACGAGGGCGTCCGGGCTCCAGCCGCGACCCTTCTCAATTTCCCGCATTTCGTCTAAACTTACCAAAAACTTCTTCGGAGCTTCGCACAATGAAAAAACCTTATCTTCCTTCGCGTTATTTGCGTCTTTGCGTGACACTTCTTTTTCTCACTGTCTCGGCGTTCACCCAGATCCCAGCGCCCAAAGACACGCTCGGCTTCACACCCGGCGACGACCGTAAGCTCACGAGTTGGGCAAGTATCGTCGATTACTTCAAAAAGCTCGACGCCGCCAGCGACCGCGTGATCTTCGAAGAGAACGGCAAGACTACGATGGGAGCTCCCTTTGTTTATGCGACGATAAGCAGCCCCGAAAATCTAAAGAATCTTGAAAAATATAAAACGATCAATACCAAGCTCGCCGATCCGCGACTTATAAAATCGAATCAAAAGCTTGCCGAATCGCTGACCAAACAAGGCAAAACGATCGTCCTCATCACCTGCGGCATCCATTCAACCGAGGTCGGCTCGACACTCTCAAGTATGCTGATCGCCCACAAACTGGCATCTAGCAACGAACCCGAAATCAAAAACATCCTTGAAAACACGCTTATCCTGCTCGTCCCGTCGCTCAATCCCGACGGCGTCGATATCGTCAAAAACTGGTACGACAAAACCCTCGGCACGCCCCACGAAGGCACCGAGCCACCCGAGCTTTATCATAAATACGTCGGCCACGACAACAACCGCGACTGGTACGCCTTCACGCAGGTCGAAACGCAGCTGACGGTCGATAAGATCCACAACGTCTGGCACCCGCAGATCGTCCACGACATCCACCAGCAGGGTTCGAACGGCGCCCGTCTTTTCCTG
>JACMMN010000044.1 GCA_014379075.1 Pyrinomonadaceae bacterium
GCATTCGATTTTCCGAATGTCCGGGCAACCGATCCGTTCTCGGTCAGTGATACACCGGGCGATAACGACGGATTCCCCGAACCGGGGGAAAACGTTCTGTTGAACGTCTCGGTCACAAACCCTAACACGGGCGCGACGATCAACAACGTCGTCGTCAACGTTAACGGCGGCCCGAATGTCAGCTTTGGCAACATCGCCGACGGAGCGACGGTTACCAATCCGATCCCGTACACGGTTCCGGCTGGAGCCGAATGCGGAAGCATCCATCAGGTGACAATCAATGTTAGCAGCGAAGTAGGCGCTCAAACACCCACAACACGGGAATTCCGTCTTGGAGCACCGATTGGCGGAGCACCCACAACTTTCACCAATTCAACATTGATCAATGTTCCGGCCGGACAACCGGGAAGCACCGATGCAGGGCCCGGAGCTCCATATCCGGCACCGATAACCGTCACCGGATTGACAGGCAACAAGGTGATAAAACTTGAATTAACTAACCTTTCGCACCAATGGGCAGACGATGTGAATATTTTGCTGGAAGGCCCGGCCGGCCAGAAATTTATCGTGATGTCGGATGTAGGCGGCAACACAAGAACCAACTTAGGGCCTCATACGTTGGTCTTCACAGATTCCGCCGCATCGGTCATTCCGGATTCGGGCCCGCTCGTCGCAGGCACATTCCGGGCGTCCAATATTGACACCACGGATACATTCCCGGCTCCGGCTCCGGCTGGGCCGTATAGCTACCCAGCACCATCGGGGACTTCAACGTTTGCATCGACATTCGGAACGTCGGGCGCAGCGTTGAACGGTGAATGGAAGTTATGGGTCAATGATAGTGCCAACCTGGACGTTGGAACTATCGCTGGTTGGAAACTCACCTTTGAAGCCAATGACTTCGCTTGCAGTCTCGATCCCGGCACTACTGCCTCTGTAAGCGGACGCGTTACCGATACAGCGGGCCGCGGTGTTGCGGGAGCAACGGTGAGACTGACCAATGGAGCAACAAGCATAATGGCGGTAACGGGAAGTTTCGGTTATTTCGGTTTCCCGGTCACGACCATTGGCACGGCTTACACGGCTACCGCGACCCATAAGCGGCACAATTTTGCTTCGCAGACGGTAACGCCGGCGGGCAACGTTTCCAATCTGAATTTTACGGCGACGCCGTAGAGTTCGGATCTGGTCTTTTACTTTGCGGGAAGAAAGGCTCCGAGCTTTTCTTCCCGCTTACTTTTTGAGCAGGTGCCTGGCTGCGGACAATTGAAACAATTATTGACTTTCCCGCCGCCGAACAATATTCTATTAGGCAGACGTTTTCTTCAAACTTTTCTCACCGGCGGTTCGTCAAACTGCTTTGAGACTAATCATTTTTACAGGAGTTCGAACAGATGAACACACGATCCCGACGCTTTTTTGTCGCGAAATTCTCCATAGTCTTGGCTTCCCTTTTACTTGGTATCTTTGCGTTTGCGTACCCTTCGAATGAGTTTTTTAAAGCTGCCGCATCCGCTTTTGGGCCTTCGCCTTCGTTTACGAACGCTCCGCTGGAAAATAACTGCACAGCATGTCACGGAGATTCCGCGGTCAACAGCGGTTCCGGCAATATCGTGATAACCGGATTGCCAGCTAATTATTTACCGGGACAGCAGATTCCGCTGACGGTAACGGTAAGCCAGTCCGATGCGGTAGTTTATGGTTTCCAAATGACCGCCGTGGACAATCTGGGCCGCAAGGCGGGTACCTACACTCTTCCGGGCGGAACACAGCTTCAGACCATTAGTAACATCGTTAACGGCAACGAACGCAACTATATCGAGCACACGGGAGATGGTATCAATCCCACCCAGTTCGGTTCCAAATCGTGGACGTTTGTGTGGACGGCTCCGGCGGAACGTGTCGGGAAGGTCGGATTTTACGCGGCCGGTAATGGGGCAAATGGTAACGGCGTCAGTTCGGGCGACCAGATCTACACTACTTCCAGGGCCGCTCTTTCCGGTTCGGCGATCTCCAATTTCGATATGGACGGAACGAGCGACCTCGCCGTCTACAGGCCGTCAAACGGCACGTGGTACGCGCTCACGAGCGGCGGAAAGTTTCAAGTCGTGCAATATGGATTGACCGGCGACAAGATCGCTCCGGGCGACTATAACGGCGACGGGGCCACGGATTTTGCGGTATGGCGTCCATCGAACGGAAGCTGGTATATCAGCCTGAGCGGCGGCGGATATTATGAAAGACAGTGGGGCTTGACAGGAGATATTCCTGTTCCCGGCGATTATGATGGCGATCTGAAGTCCGATCTGGCGGTTTACCGTCCGTCGAACAATACCTGGTACGTTATCCGCAGTTCCAATGACTCGATATTCGAGCGGTCGTTCGGGCTTGCGGGCGACAAGACGGCGCAGGGTGATTATGACGGCGACGCCAAGACGGATATTGCCGTCTGGCGGCCGAGCACGGCGGAATGGTTCGTACTGACGAGCAGCAATAACGGATATATGACACGCGGCTTCGGACTTACGGGCGACCGCCCGGTGCAGGGCGATTACGACGGCGACGGCAAGACAGAATTCGCCGTTTTCCGCCCGTCGAACAGCACGTGGTACATGCTGAATTCACAGGGCTTTGTCAGCACCTCGTTCGGATTGAACGGCGACGTACCAGTGCCCGCCGATTTCGATGGCGACGGCAAAACCGACCTCGCAGTCTATCGCGGCGATACCTGGTACATCCTGGGCTCTAACGGCCCGACATTCACTGTAAGATCTTTCGGCCTTGCCGGCGATATACCTGTTCCGGCTGGCTACATCTCAGAGTAGTTAGATCCATACGGTCAGAAACGCGACAAAAAACCCATCAGATGCAATAAGCATCTGATGGGTTTTTTCAGGAGAAAACATACAGCGGAAGCTGCATTCACAGCAATCTTACGGTTTGACCGGAGTCGCGGCCGCAGGTTGAAGTGTCGGCAAAGCGGCCGGAACTAAAGGGTTTGGAACCGGCGTTGGTGTGGTATCAGAGTTCGACGCGGGATTGCCGAGCGGTACTGGCTGCAGTATCGTCGTCGACTTCGGCCTGTCCATTCCGGAAGTATTGCCGCCGTTGGCGTCGGGCCGGGTTATGCGGGGAGTAATAAAGAACAGGATCTCAGACGTGTTTCGTCCTACACCCTTTCTTTTGAACAAGTTGCCAAACAGCGGGATCCTTGAAAGTCCCGGCGTGCGGTTGACATCTTCGGTTTCACGATCCGACAAAACACCGCCGACGACCGTTGTTCCGCCGTCTGGAACTGTAACCTGCGTGGTCACGCTTTGCGTGTCGATCGCGGGAGCTGCTCCAACCGAGAACTGAGATACGGAACTGTTTTCCGCTACGACGTTCAATATGATCGTTCCGACATCGGTGATCTGAGGCGTGATAGCTAAACGGAGGGGCACATCCACGTATTCGGTCGTCTGTACTGGAAAGCCGCCGGACCCGCCGCCTGACTGAGTTGTTGTAATAGGAATTTTCGTACCGCTCTTAATTTCGGCTGGTCGATTGTTGAGAGTTGTTACTCGCGGAGTCGCGATAACCTTGGCCTGTCCCTTTGATTCACCGGCCGTGATAAGTGCACTGATCTGGGCCGTGCCGAAGATACCGGTCGTGAGGCCTATCGCGGTATTGATAAGCTGCGACGAAAGATCACCATTGACAGACCCGATAGGAAGGCTCGGGGGTATCGGCAAGCTCGTTGTGGCGTTGCCAAGAGTTCCGCCGCCTGCTCCGCTGCCGCGTGGCCCAATTACCAAAGCTGACAGCTGGATGCCAAGGTCACGGCTAAAGGTGCGGGTTGCTACAACGATACGGGCCTCGATCTCGACCTGTGGTTCCGGCTGATCAAGCAATGTAACCAGCTGACGGATCGCATCGATATTTTCGCGGACATCCGTGATGATCACGGTATTGCTGCGGCCGTCAACTTCAACGGCACCGCGACGTGAAAGCCGGCGTTTGATGATTCCAAGAATTCCCTGGTCGGTGCCGCCGCTTGCTCCGCCGCTGCTGCCCGAACTGGCGGTGCTGCTGTTGCTGGTCGATGTGCCGGTCGTGGTCTGGCCCGCGCCGCCCGAGGCACCGGACAAAGTCCCGGAAGCCCGTGCGTAGTTGAGCCGGATAAATTCCGTATAAAGAGGTGAAGCGTCGATCTGGTTATCACGCTGCTGTCTGAAGATCTCGCCTTCGGAGGCCAGCACTTTGGAGTCGGCGACGCGAAGGATGGTACCATTCACCTGAACGCCGAGTTCCTGGGCACGAAGTACCGAATCGAGAGCGATGTTCCAGGGAACGTCGCTGACGTTGACGGTCACCGGCACGGCCTTGACCGATTTGTCGATGACGAAGTTAATGCCGTACTGCTCGGTAATATAGTTCAGAATGTCCCGGATGTCCGCGTTCACGACATTCAGATTGATCGGCTCGCCGCGAAAACCGGGGTCGCCGTACAAGCGGCCCTGTGATTGCGGCGGTGTTACCGTTTGAGCCGCAATGGCGAGGCCTAAAGTGCTGATGATCATTAACGCGATTACCGCTTTTCTGCCGTGACCGCATAATTTATGAAGAGAATTCATGTTTCCTCCGTTCGGTATCTGTCCGTTCCCGGTTTTAGGGAAAGGTCTTAGTTTGAAAGTTTGTTTTGCTGCCCTTATGAGATTTTTTCCGCTGTCAAGAATCCGGTCGCTATCGTTCGCGGTTCTGACCCGGAGCAGGACTATTTGTTTTTTCGGGCGACCTTTACAGGCTTTTTGCCGGATTTTTTAGATTTTTCCTTGGCCGTATCGGATTCCGGAACCTGCTTGTTCATTTCTTCCAGCGGAGAAACGATAGGAGCCGCTGCTGCAGGTTTTGCCGAAGCATCTGCAGGCGGCTGATAGGCGGTGACGGTTTCGGGCGGGCGTCCGTCCGTTTGCGTCGGCGCCGTTCCCTGGACCGTTTCCTGCGTGCTGTACTGCCGCAAGGTCTTGTTCTCGACTGACGAGACGAATTTACCGTTGCTGATCTTGGTCACGCGGCGGAATACAAGCCGGTTTTCCTCGACCGCGACGAGCTGACCGTCAAAAAATTTATCCCCCGGATAGATCGTGTAAGAAAGTTTTATGGGCGTCGCTTCGACCATGGCGGCATATCCGCGTGGTGTTCGGAAGATCCCCGTTACAGCCATCTCGTTCAATGCCAGGACACTCGTGACCTTTGGCAGCGGCTGGCCGTTAGCGGCCGCATTTTCACGAAGACGTTTGAAGAATTCGATCCTCTGCTCGATCGCCGGTGTTCCCATGTTCGTTAAGGGTGCCGCGGCTTTCTTTACGCCCCCTCCAGTACCGCCGGGCCTCGTTTCGCGGGTTTTTGCCCAGCCGGGTTTGGTGAACGGATCACGGGTTTGTGCATCCGCTTCGGCGAAATGTCCGCTTATCAGGACAGATCCGGCGAGGGCGATGTTCACGGTCAGAAGTCGGAAGATTTTTGATTTGTTCATCATGGCTTTTTCTCTCTGTTGCAATTGAATAAATGCGGAGCCTGAGGCTATTTGGCTGCCGGTGGTTTTGCGGTGGGAACTGCAGGCTTTGCTCCGGGTTTGCCGGGTTTGACCGGGGCGGGCTTAACGAGTAGGTTCGGATCCGCATAGTATGCAGTCAGCAGGAAGCGGGCATGAAGGGTCTTTTCCGCGGTTTGCTTGTCGAGCTGATTGATACTGAAATCCGTGATGGATACGATTCGGGGCATTTTCGCCATTTTTTCGAAGAAGGCCCGCAAGTTGTTGAAATTACTGTCAACCTCGATCTCCACCGGTCTCGCCATTATGGTTTCCTGCTGGGTATCGGGCCGCTGCGAGAATCTCATTACGATCATCTTGGAATCGTTGGCATTGTCCTGGAGTCCCTGCAGCACATTGGTTATCTCACCCTGTTCCGGCAGGAGAACCTTTAGTTCTTCATATTCCAGTGCCTTGCTGGCGTAAAGAGCGCGAAATTCGTTTATTCTCTGGGTCGCGACTCTGGCCGCTTCGTTCTTGGCCTGCAGTGCGGCGATCTCGTCGTTCAGAACCTGAACTTCGGCCCGCGTTACGCTCGTAATGAAATACCAAACCGTCAAATAGAGCAGCGTTGCGATACCAACCATTAGTAAGAGTTGGAAATGCCATTGTAGGTTTTTGATTTTCTCTATCATTTTAGTGTCCTTCTTTTCGGAGAATCAGCAGATCTATGTGTTTGGCCTGTATTCTTAATTCTTGGCGACCTGTACGGGTGCGGCTGGCTGTCCAGGTGCGGCTGCACCAGGGGCGGAAGCTGTCGCAGGGGCACCGTTGGCACCGGCTGCATTAGGTGTGTAGGCGGTCTTGATCGTAAAGTTGACCAGGTTGACCTTTTTTGCCTCGCCGCCCGTTGGGGTAACAGCCATTTGGTTGACTACGTCCTGTCTCTGCGTTTCGATATTGAGATTAGAGAACAGGCCGTTTGAAAACTCCAGGCTTCGGCCGAATTGTGTAACCTGGGATTCATCGGGTGAATTTCCC
>JACMMN010000346.1 GCA_014379075.1 Pyrinomonadaceae bacterium
AATCGTCAAAGGCTTCCAATCCATTGCCCGCCCCGCTTCGTCGCGTTCCGCCGTCATAATCTCTAAGTTCCCATTCGCCGAAAAAGGCTTGTCATACTGAGAAATCTGGTAACCTTTCGGCAAATCGGGATAAAAATAATTCTTCCTCGAAAAGACGGAAGTTTCCTGAATTTCCAACCCGAGCGACAACGCCGCCCGCGCGCCCAAATCGACGACTCTCGTGTTCAAAACCGGCAATGCTCCCGGCAACCCAAGACACACCGGACACGTATTCGCATTTGGCTCACCGCCCGTTTGCACCGCACAGCCGCAAAAAATCTTAGTCGCCGTCGCCAATTGGGCATGTATCTCCATGCCGATCACCGCTTCCCAACCTTCTTTCATAATGTTTGGAGTACCTGCTTTAACAGGTTCTTGTCGTTCTTGATCAGAGATTCTCCAGGCCAACTAAAGTTAGAACACCAAACAAAAACGCGAATTAAGCTCTTATCTTAATCCGCGTCCGAATGAAATTCAAAAAGTCGAATCGCTATCGCCATCTGGGTCTGCGATTGCGCGGACTAACAAATAAAATCCGGCTAGTCCGGCGTGGCGAAGCAACCGGATAAATCCCGACGGGCGTCGCCCTGTATAGAGGCGCGAAAAACCGATGTCTTTGCGAATATCTCGGCCTGTAATAGCCATTGTAACCATAACCGGAATACGTGCCGTCAACACTATAATACCCGGCTGAATATGCCGGAACATCATCGTTGCGGATTTCGGAGTTGTATCGTGCGACTTCGGCTTCGATCTGCTGCCGCTCGTTTTCGATACGCTCGCGTTCGAGCCTCTCGTTTCTCAAACGATTTGAAAGCTCAACCCGCTCGGCAGAGTCCTTTTCGTTCTGCTTCGCAAGCTCCTCGGGTGAGGGGAAACCCAGCTTAGCGTAATTTTCACGCAGGTCCGTTTCGGCCCGGAGCCGCTGATTCCGGTATTTTTCCAGATCGAAATTATTAACGGTCTTAGTTTGCCCGACAACGAAGCCCGTCAAACTCAAAATTAAGCAAAAGATAAAAAGCGACCTTTGTTTCATGATTCCCGTACCTCTCTTTACCCCAATAGTACCATTGTGCCGCCGCCATGTCAGCAAAAAAACAGATGAGAACAAAAGCGGGAATCCAGCCGCTCCCGGTTCTGACTCGGGGTTCTTCGTGTGCGGCAGAAAAAACCTCCACGAAAGAATAAGAACCGAACGAGATCAGAACCCGAAACTCAAGCCGATACGTGCATTTCTGCCGACGGTTTGAAACCCATTCTCAAAATACTCATAATCAAGCAGATTCTCGACCGTCCCAAACAAACGCAGATTATATTTATCTTTATCTATCGGGAAGGTATAGCCTGCCGTTAAATCGGCCCTGCAGCTGCCCTTAAATCGATAGAAATAATATTTCTCCGCAAACGTCACAGGATTAAAGTTATAAAATGGGAACAAATACGAACTCGTCCCGACAAAATCGAAGTTCAGCCAAAACCGTTTGCCGATCCGCTGGGTTGCGACAATCGAAAATTGGTGC
>JACMMN010000347.1 GCA_014379075.1 Pyrinomonadaceae bacterium
CACGGTCGCGGCGATTGCCGGCGACTCCGTAATTGTTGAAACAGAAAGAGGTTATAATAGTGGAAATACTATCTAGTTACGCAGCGCTTCTAATTCCGGTCATCATTTTAGGCATCGTTGTCGCCGTGCTTATCGCGCTGATGCTCATCAGCCGGAACTACATTAAGGTTTCGCCGAATCAGGCCGCAGTCATTTCCGGCCGAAAGCGCAAGCTCGCCGATGGATCGGTCGCCGGTTACAGGCTCGTGCGCGGCGGTGCGACGCTTGTTTTTCCGTTTCTGGAAAAGGTCGAATACCTTGATTTGAACGTCATCACCGTGCCGCTCGCCACACAGCGGGCATATACCGTGCAGGGCGTTCCCGTTTCGGTTAAAGCGGTAGCAAACGTGAAAATCAAGGGCGACGATTCGAGCCTGCGGGCGGCATCGGAACGGTTTCTGGGCATGCCTCAGAATGTGTTTCATCAGCTTGTTTTTCAAACGCTCGAAGGCCATTTGCGCGCGATTCTCGGAACCTTGACCGTCGAAGAGATCAATAACGACCGCCAGAGTTTTGCCCAGAAACTGCTGACCGAAGCCGCCGGCGATCTCGAAAAAATGGGTATCGGGTTGGACGCCCTGACGATCCAGGAAATTTCCGACGAAGAAGGTTATCTCGACGCCCTCGGCAAACGCCGCACGGCCGAAGTAAAGCGCGACGCAGAGATCGGGCAGGCCGAAGCAAACCGCGATTCGAAGATCAAAGCCTCACTCGCATTGCAGGAAGGCGAAAAGGTCCGCCTCGAAACCGAAGCTCTTATCGCCCAATCGACACGCGAAACCGAAATTCAAAAAGCCCAGGTCCAGGCCGAGATCGAGTCGGAACGTGCCAAATCGCTGCAGGCCGGCCCGCTCGCCGACGCCAAAGCACAGCAGCAGGTCACGGTCGAAGAGGTCCGCGTCGAAAAGGTACGAACGCAGGAACAGATCGCCGTCCAGGAACAGGAAGTTCTGCGTAAGGAAAAAGAACTTGAGGCAACAGTCGTGAAGCAGGCGGAAGCCGACCGGAAGGCCGCCGTTCTGCGTGCGCAGGGCTTGCAGGAATCCGCCATCCTAGAAGCCGAGGGCCGCAAGCAGGCCCAGATCGCCATTGCCGAAGCCGATGCCCAAACGCTTGAACGCGAAGGCCAGGGCCGTGCCGCCGCCGTCCAAGCCGAAGGCCGTGCCGAGGCCGAAAAGATCCGCGCAGTCGGACTCGCAGAAGCCGAAAAATTTCAGGCGAAGGGTTTAGCCGAAGCTAAATCGATCGAAGCAAAAGGTCTTGCCGAGGCAAAAGCGATCATGGAAAAAGCCGCCGCGTGGCGCGAATTCAACGACGCCGCCCGCCTGCAAACTATACTGGAAAAACTTCCCTCAATTATCGAGGCGTCCGCACCCGTGTTCCGCGCCGTCGCAGAACCGCTCGGCAATATAGATAAGATCGTTATGATCGACGGAGGAAACGGCAACGGCGACGGCCATTCGAGCGGCATCAACCGTTTTGCCCAGACCGCTCCGACAATGATCTTTACACTGCTCCAGCAGCTCCAGGCGCTCGGACTAAATTTTCCCGAGGTAATGGAGCAGCTCGGCATCAATCAAACCGATAAGACCCCACCGGAGGACTCCAAGAACGACGCCCCGAAACGAGTGATTACGCCGGAGGTTATTCCCGTTAAGCCGGTCGAAAAACAAATACATCCGCTTTCGGATCACACGTAACGCTAATGGATCGGTTTCGCCTTCTATTTATTTTCTTCTTTCGTGTATTTCGTGGAAAAAGTTTTTAGAATTTTGTCCACGAAATACACGGTTTAAGAAAATAAATAATAAGTTCAAAGCAGCCTCTCGGTTAAAAAGGGAATTATTTTCAAATTAGCACGCTATCTGTGGAAGTGGAGTTTGGGGATTTTGTGTGAGCGCGTGATAGTCTGTAGTTTTGCTATTCATGAAAGAAGACATACAGACCACACGCCTCGGAGACGGCCTGACAATTCTCACCGACCGGATGCCGGATGTGAGATCGGCAACGCTCGGCTTTTTCTTTAATAAAGGTTCACGGCACGAGCCGGATGAACTCAACGGAATTTCGCATTTTATCGAACACACCGTTTTTAAAGGCAGCAAAAATCGTTCTGCATTGCAGATAGCGATAGAAACGGACAGGCTCGGCGGCAACCTCGATGCATTTACGACGCATGAGGAAACAGGTTTTGCGATCAAAGTAATCGATAATCAAGTAGCGACGGCATTCGAACTTATTGCCGATATGCTGACAAATCCGCTGTTCTACGAAAAGGAGCTTAAAAGCGAGCGAAAGGTAATAATCGAGGAGCTAAAGATGACCGAGGATTCGCCGGAAGAATACCTCGGCGATCTGTTCAGTGAAAAATTTTTCCCGCATCACCCGCTCGGCATGTCCATTGCCGGAACACCGAAAACGGTTAAAAGCTTCAGCCGCGACATCACGCGAAGCTATTTCGAACAAATCTTTAACCCGTCGAATCTCGTAATAGCGGCCGCCGGAAACATCGAACACAGCCAGATCGTCGATCTGGCAGAGAGCTTTTTCGCAACATCGGCTTCCGGCCGGCAAGATGCCGGCGTTCCGTCGCCGCAATTCGGTGCTCCGATAATCGTGAA
The DNA here is from genome assembly GCA_014379075.1 of Pyrinomonadaceae bacterium. Classification (GTDB taxonomy): domain Bacteria; phylum Acidobacteriota; class Blastocatellia; order Pyrinomonadales; family Pyrinomonadaceae; genus OLB17. The sequence continues at coordinate 2,661 of JACMMN010000347.1, forward strand.
GCAAAACAAGAATCTGGAACAGGCTCATTTGATCCTCGCCGTTCCATTCGTCGGTGCGGCAGACGAGCGGCGTTATGCGGCCGATCTGCTGAGCGGCATTATCGGCGGCGGAACGTCGAGCAGGTTGTGGCAAAAGGTCCGTGAACAGCGCGGCCTCGCATACAGCGTCGGAGCCAGTACGATAATGTTTCGCGACTGCGGATTTTTCTCGATCTATGCCGCCACATCTCCAAAACAGACGGAAGAGGTTGTGGATCTGGCGGTTGCGGAATTACGTTCCGTATTAAATGACGGAGTTAGCGCGGAAGAATTGGCACTCGTCAAACAGCAGACGATCGCCTCAGTGCTGCTCGGCCTCGAAGATTCTGCATCGCGTGCGGCTTCGCTCGCCCATTCCGAAATGCTCCACGGACGGCAAATTCCGCTGGAAGAAACACTTGCGAAACTCGAGGCCGTAACTAGCGAAGAAATCGACGCCCTGGCAAAAGAGTTTTTCAAAACGGAAAGAATCGCCTTCGCCGCGCTGGGGAATTTGAATGGCGTAAAGATCAAGAGAGAACAACTAAGAGTTTCGTAGTTTGAACTTAAGCGAATTTGTAGCGGATAGGGTCTTTGACGCCTGCCAACTCAAATCCACGCAGACGCAGAACGCAGGAATCGCAGGTTGCGCAGGCTAAATCATCGCTTCTGTAACACGACCAGCTTAAATGCAGCGGGGCTTCTAGCTCGATTCCTTTTTTTACTATCTCGGCTTTCGATAAATGAATGACCGGCGTCTTGATTCGAATATTGGTCTCGGGTTTCGTTCCCGTATCAACTGCTTTCTCAAACGCTTCGAAAAATTCCGGCCGGCAATCGGGGTAGCCGCTTGAATCTTCGGCGACGGCTCCAAGATAGATCGACTTTGCCCCGATCACTTCCGCCCAACTCGTCGCAATGGCCAGCATGTTAGCATTGCGAAACGGGACGTAGCTGGTTGGGATCTCCTTTGATTCAAGATCGGCTTGCGCAACCTCAATCTTCTTGTCGGTTAGCGAAGATCCGCCGATTCGGGCCAGGTATTCGATTGAAACATCCAGCCTGTTTTCGATGCCGTAAAAATCCGCAATGTCGTTGAAAGCCTTGCGTTCGCGCTCTTCGGTCCGCTGTCCGTAGGAAACATGCAGAAAGGCGGTTTCACAGTTTTCCTCAAGCGCGAGGGCCGCCGTAACGCACGAATCCATTCCGCCGGAGACCAGTACGATTGATAGAATGTTAGACGCCATGAACATCCGCTCCCCAGATATATTTATGCAATTGCAAATTCAATCTCACGTTAAGGCCGCTTCGTGAAACGGCTTCGGCAATCTCCTTTAGATTCGCGACACCGTGGACGGGTGAAACAAGGACCTCTTTTGTGCGGTTCATCAAATCGTATTTTGCGATCATATCGCAGGCAAATTCCCAGTCCGCCATATCAGCCACGACGAATTTGACCTCGTCCTTATCCTTTCGCAGCCGTTCCAGATTGGGCCAGTGATTTCGTTCCGCCTCGCTCGATGCGGGGCATTTCACGTCCAGGATCACCTTTGCCCGTTCATCGACTTTTTCCGTCGAAACAAAACCGCCGGTTTCAATCAAAACCTCGTAACCGTGATCGCAAAGCATTGTGATAAAAGGAAATACGTTCTTTTGGGCCAGCGGTTCGCCGCCCGTGACCTCGACCAGATTACAGCCGAATTCTTCGAGCCTGGCAAATATTTGATCGAACATAAGCCGCTCACCGCCGGTGAACGTATATTCCGAATCGCACCAGACGCACCGCATCGGGCAGCCGGTCAACCGCACGAACGAACAAGGCCGCCCGGCGTGCGACGATTCGCCTTGAATGGAGAGAAATATTTCGGTAATGCGCAGGTTCATGAGGATTTGCCACGAATTACTCAAATTACACGAATGAGGACTTTTCTTCAATTGACAGCGATGAGCCCGTTTCAAATTCTGTCGGGTGATCGGAAAGCAAACCAGATGAAAACAATACGAACGGAATATTGATAACCAAATTAACGCCCTCCCCAATTAGTGCTATTCGCGTAATTCGTGGCTAAACTTTCTTTTATCGGCATATTTGCGTTAAAATTTCGGCAGGACAAATCTATGAAAGATCAATTGCAAAAGTTCATCGAATCTATCGGCCCGGATTCGATCGCCATTATTCCAGCCGCCCACGAGGCGAGACGCAGCTACGACACCGAATACAAATTTCGCCAGGATTCCGATTTCGCTTATCTGACAGGATTCCCGGAACCGGATGCGATAGCCGTGATCGATCCGGCAAGCAAAAAACCTTATACGCTTTATGTCCGCCCGCGCGATCCGGAAATGGAAACCTGGTACGGCCGACGGCATGGCGTCGAAGGCGCAGAGAAGAATTATAATGCCGACAAAGCTTTTTCGATTGATAAGTTTCAGGGCGAACTTGCCAAACTGATCGACGGCCACGAAAAGCTCTATTACCGGTTCGGCGTCGATGAAAAACTCGATCTCCAGATCTTGGCCTATCTCTCAGGCCAGCGACAGCGGCGGTTGAAGACCGCGTATCCGCCGCATACGATCATGGACCCGACGATACTCATCCACGAGATGCGCCTGCATAAAACTCCCGATGAGGTTGAGTTGATGCAGAAAGCCGCGACGATCTCCGCCGAGGCCCACGTCCTTGCTATGAAGGCTACAAGGCCGGGAATGAACGAATTCCAGATCGAGTCGCTGATCGAAGCGTATATGCGTGAAAACGGAGCGAGCGGCGTGGCCTACAATTCGATCATCGGCGGCGGTGACAACGCTACGATCCTGCACTACGTCGAGAATAATCGGCCGCTAAACGACGGCGATCTGCTGCTGGTCGATGCCGGTGCCGAGTACGAAGGCTATGCTGCCGACATCACCCGGACGTTTCCGGTAAACGGCCGATATTCAAAGGCCCAGCGTGAAGTTTACGACGTCGTTCTCGATGTTCAGCTTCAATGCATCGAGGCGACGAAGACCGGCAATACAGTGAAGGGACGCCAGGAGTTTTCCATCGAGCTGCTGACCGAAGGCATGAAGAAACTCGGCCTGCTCAAAGGCAAAACCAAGGATCTCATCAGGAAGAAGGAGTACATGAAGTACTATATGCACGGCGTCGGCCATTACCTCGGAATGGACGTCCACGACGCCGGGCGCTACTTTACCGACCAGACGGCGAAGAACTCCCGCCCGTTCGCCCCGGGCATGGTCCTAACCGTCGAACCGGGCCTTTACATCCCGCCCAACGACAAATCGGCTCCGTCAAAATATCGCGGTATCGGCATCCGCATCGAAGATGACGTACTGGTAACCGAAGACGGCAACCGTAACCTGACAGCCGCTGTTCCCAAAGACCCCGGCGAAATCGAGGCATTAATGGCCAGGTGACAAATTTAGCCCGCTTTTTGTTCGAGTTTAAACTTGGATCGGTCTCTATTTTTTGACGATCTCGATGGTGGCTATGTAGCCATTCGGGTTGATGCGGATGTTGGCTCCGGGGTGCGGAGTGAGGGCAGTTAGTTTAAATTCGTGGCCTTCGAATATGACGTCTTTATTGGGAAGGTTGGAATTTAGCTCGAGGGTTTTCGCCGCCTTGCCGTTTCTGGATATTTGGATCTTTATTTTCGCGTTGCCTTCCCAAATGCAGTTGACACCCGTCGGACATCGGGAATCTTCGGCCAATTCGAGGAATTTAACCGTTAATTTAGTACCGGGGACGCGCTTTTGCTGGTGGATCTGGACCTTGATTTCTTTTGGTTTTTTTGCTTCCACGCTGATCGATCCGCCAAGAAAGAGCGTTAATAGTATTGCAAAGAATATTGTCCTCATATGACCGTCCCCCCTTTTCTGTCTAGTTTGAAGGTATTCACGGGTGGTGCGTTGTCATCAATGTTTTCCTTCAAGTTTCCTTCTGCCGTTTCGCTGTTCCAGTTTTAAAGTGAAACCACGAAACAACGCAAAGGGACACGAAATAGATCAATACGAAAAACGGAGATACAGCCTCACGACTCACGACTCTTAACTATTTTTTCTATAATTGCATTGGCGAAATCGGTCGTGTTTGCGGTCCCGCCGAGGTCCTTCGTACGGACGGTGCCTTCGGCGAATACGGCCATCATTGCGTCCTCGACATTTTGGGCGGCGTCTTTTTCGCCGATATAGCGAAGCATAATTATCGCGGACATAAGGAGGGCGGTCGGATTCGCGATTCCCTGGCCGGCGATGTCCGGGGCGGAACCGTGAACAGCTTCGAAAACGGCACCCTGTTCGCCGATATTCCCGCCCGGAGCGAGGCCAAGGCCGCCGATCAACCCGGCGCACAGATCAGAAACGATATCGCCGTAGAGGTTTTCCATCACCATCACATCGAACTGTTCGGGCCGCATGACGAGTTGCATGCAGCAGTTGTCGATGATCTTGTCGTCGGCAGTGATTTCGGGATAATCCTTCGCAACATTATAGAAACATTCCAAAAAAAGGCCGTCAGACAGTTTCATAATGTTAGCCTTATGAACGGCGGTGACCTTTTTGCGATTGTTATCTTTTGCGTATTCGAAGGCGTATTTCGCGATCCGCGTCGAAGCTTTTTCGGTGATGATCTTGAGACTTTCGACCACACCGGGGACGACGATATGCTCGAGGCCGGCGTAAAGATCCTCGGTATTTTCACGGATTATCACCAGATCGAGGTCGGGATAACGGCATTCTACGTTGGGCAAAGCTTTGATCGGGCGGACGTTTGCGTAGAGGTCGAGGGCTTTGCGCAGGCCGACATTGACCGAAGTGAAGCCTTTTCCGATCGGGGTCATGATCGGGCCTTTGAGCGCGACCTTGTTGCTCCTCATCGATTCAATTGCCGCATCCGGCAGCGTATTTCCGTATTTTTCCAGTGCCTGAGCGCCCAATATCTGCGTCTCCCATTCAAACTCAACGCCCGAAGCCTCGATAATTCTGACCGTCGCCGCGACAATTTCCGGTCCTATGCCGTCGCCGGGGATTAGTGTGATCTTGTGTTTCATTTAACTTTTTACTCTGCCCTCTGTTTTTGTCATTATAAATACGTTAATCGAAAGCCGTTTAAAGGACAAAGGGCGGGCAATTATTTTGAGGAATTCGGAAGTTCTAATTATCGGCGGCGGCGTCATCGGGCTGAGCATTGCCAGGGAAATGCACAAAATTGGAGCCGGACGGATAACTATTATTGAACGCGGGAGCATTGGACGGGAAGCCTCGTTTGCGGCCGCGGGAATGCTTGCGCCGAACGCCGAGACCGACAAGATAGACGATTTTTATAATTTTTGCGCGGAGTCGAATAGGCTTTATCCTGACTTCGCTGCTGCTTTACTGGATGAAACCGGCATCGATATCGAACTCGACCGAAGCGGAACGCTTTATTTGGCATTTACCGGCGATGATTCGATTGAGTTGAAAAAACGGTTCGATTGGCAGACGAGTGCGGGGCTTGCCGTAGAACATTTAAACACGCGGGAAACGCTGACAGCCGAGCCGTTTATTTCGCCGAATGTTCGAGAGAGCTTGTTTTTTCCGAACGATTGGCAGGTCGAGAACCGCAAGCTGCTTGAGGCTTTGCGCAAATATTCGGAGATCAACGGCATCCGGATACGAGAAGGAACCGAGATTCGTGAGATCTTGACCGCAGGCGAAAAGGTAATAGGCGCGGCCTCCGACAGCGAAAAGTTTCTTGCCGGCACGACGATAATTGCAACGGGCGCCTGGACTTCGCTCATCAAAATTGGGGAAATGCCTGTGTCTGTAAAGGTTAAGCCGATCCGTGGGCAAATGATAAGTTTTCATCCGCGTGAGAAACTATTTAAGAGAGTGATCTACAGCTCGCGGGGATATCTCGTGCCGCGTGCCGACGGAAGGATTTTGGCCGGTTCCACCGTCGAGGATGTGGGATTCGATAAGAGCACAACAGAAACCGGCGTTTCTGCTTTGCGTTGTGTGGCCTCGGAAATCGCGCCTTGCCTCGCCGGAATGACGATCAGTGACAAATGGGCGGGACTACGGCCTTATGCGGATGACGGACTACCGGTGATCGGCGAGATCGCGGGATTCAAGAATTTGATAATATCTACCGGGCATTATCGAAATGGGATCTTGCTGGCGCCTTTTACGGCAAAGATAGTCGCTGAGAGGAATACGGGGTTTTTAAGACGAAGTTTGTCAGGACCGCCTGCGATAGCGGGCGGCTGAAAATTTACGTGAAGGGCTCCCGGCACGTTCGGATGCTTGTGTTGAGAAGTTCTGACCGGGAAATATATGCGTAGTTGTTTTATTTTAATTATTTTGGCCCTTTCACTTCCGGCGTTAGGGCAGTCGAGGCGGGTGAATCCAAAGACCGTGCCGCC
>JACMMN010000348.1 GCA_014379075.1 Pyrinomonadaceae bacterium
TAGAGGCGTTCGTTCCGATAGGCCTCGGAGGAATTTGTTTTATTGTCGTGGCAAAGATCTTAAAGATAGAAGAACTCGAAAGGGCTTACCGGGTTTTAGCAAAGAAGTTGGGACTGTAAAAGCGAGGTAGCCACACCGTTTGGAAGGCTTTCCTTTAGTTCAGATGGGCCAAATGCGAACGTCGTCTGGCTAAACTTTAAGCCAAGATCTCAATGATAAAATCTTTTCAAAACAAGCATCCGCAGATTCATGAAACCGCGTTCCTCGCGGACAATGCCGTGATCATCGGCAATGTCGAGATCGGCGAGCAGGCGAGCATTTGGTACGGCTCGGTTCTTCGCGGCGATGTGAATCATATTCGTATCGGAGCGAGAACAAACATTCAGGACGCTTCGGTCATCCACGTCAGCTCGAAAACGTACCCGACGATCCTGGAAGACGAAATAACGGTCGGCCACCGCGTCACGCTTCATGGTTGTTATATCGAAACCGGCTGCCTCATCGGTATCGGCTCGATAATACTTGACGGCGCACGCGTGTGTAGAAATTCGCTCGTCGCCGCCGGAAGTCTTATCACGCCAAACACAAAGATTCCACCTGGTTCCCTGGTCATGGGAAGCCCCGCGAAGGTGAAGCGCCCGCTAACGCCGGATGAACTTGCTGATCTGCCGCGATTCTGGCAAAACTATGTTGCATTAAGTCTAGAGTACAAACTTCAGTTTGCCGCTTCGTTACCGTGAGTCGATGCTGAAGCGTAGACCTCTGAACATTTACAAACAGCCAAATTACCAGTAGAATCCATTTGCCTTATTCATTCTAGAAAACCGAATCTACAGCAAACAGCTTATGAAGGCCCATTTTGTATTGGTCATTTTTTTGATCATTCTCGCGGCTGGCATTCGTGCGCAAGATGACGAACCCGGCAAAAACGAGATCAGTGTTTGGGGCGGCTATTCACCCGATTCCACCGTTTCGCTCATCGGCCGCACGCCCGATGCACGATTCGGTATCATTGCTCTTCGATACGCTCGACGTTTTAACAACAGCGACTCGGTCAATCTGAAATACACGGCCGATGTCATTCCCGCGGCATTCCTGAATTACCGCGACGCCGAACTTCTCAATACGGTACCGCCGAGTGCCCGTCTTATTCGCCCGACTCGATATGCTTTCGGAGCTGCTCCGCTTGGTTTGCAAATAAATTTCCGGCCGCGAAAACGTGTGCAGCCGTTTCTCGGAACGAGCGGCGGTTTCCTGATTTTCAGCAGACAAACGCCGAATTTCGTCGGAACCCGGTTTAACTTCACAGCGGATCTGGGTGGCGGCGTCGAATTCCGCTTAAAGGAAAAACGTGCCCTGACGCTTGGGTACAAGTATTACCACATTTCAAACGCCGAACGCGGCCTTGCAAATCCGGGCTTTGACAACAATCTCATCTACGTCGGCTACACGTTTTTTAGCAAATGACGGTTTTCGTGTAATATTTAAGGAAATAGAATGCGGAAAGGGCGGATCCGGCTGATCTTCGCCGATCTGAAAGTTAGAATTTTTTGCTAAAAAATTCCGATTTCCTATCCGCGAAATCCGCTTGATCCGCTGAATTCGCGATCTATTCTTACAAATTATGGCCAGCACAAATCCAGCCCGCGGCATGCGCGATTTTCTGCCGTCGGACGTCCGCAAACGCAATTACGTCATCGGGATCATCAAAGAGGTCTACGAAAGCTACGGTTTCGAACCGCTCGAAACCCCCGCCGTCGAAAACATCGAAACCCTGATGGGCAAATATGGCGAAGAAGGCAATCAGCTTATCTTTAAGATATTGAAACGCGGGGAAAAACTCGCGGGAAGTCTGGAGTCTGAAGTCTCGAGTCTTAAGTCGGAATCCCCTTCTACAGACTCCAGACTCCAAACTCCAGATTCACTTTCCGACCTCGCGTTACGCTATGATTTAACCGTCCCGCTCGCCCGCGTCGTCGCTCACCACAAAAACGAACTGCCGAAATTCTTCAAACGCTACCAGATCCAACCCGTCTGGCGCGCCGACCGCCCGGCACGTGGAAGATTCCGCGAATTTTATCAATGCGATGTTGATGCGATTGGCTCGAAATCGATGGCCGTCGAAGCAGAATTGATGCTGGCGGTGAGTGAGATTCTAACGAGGCTCGGGTTTGAAGACTTTGTGATCCGGCTGAATCACCGCGAAGTTTTGAGGGACCTTTTGGACACAGCGGGCATCGGGCCCGAAAAACACGGAGATGCTCTAGTATCGATAGATAAACTCGACAAAATTGGTCCGGAAGGGGTTGAAAAAGAGCTTACGGGTCGCGGTATTTCAGATGAATCGATAAAAATCATTCTCGATCTGTTTCAAAAGACGCGGGCTATCCTTGATGAAGGCGGAGACAGCAATCGGACTGTTTTGAGCAATCTGATAAATATCGTTAGCAACGACGTTCTTACCGAACTTGGCCACATAATAAAGTTCTCGCAAAAAGCGAAAATCATCATCGACCCAAGCCTCGCCCGCGGCCTTTCGTATTACACCGGTGCAATCATGGAAATAAACGTTCCTGATCTTACTGGTTCACTCGGCGGCGGCGGGCGTTATGACGGGTTGATCGGGATGTTCGGCAAGGAGCAGATTCCGGCGTGCGGTTTTTCGCTTGGGCTTGAGCGGATTCTGGTGGTGATGGACGAACGCAATATGTTCCCGCCGGAGATCGCCGCGTCGAATTCCGCCGATGTGATGGTTACCATTTGGAACGAAGATTCCATCGGTGAATCGCTGAAACTGGCAAACGAACTCCGCCAGCAAGGCCTCCGCGTCACCGTCTATCCCGAAGCCGACAAGCTTGGCAAACAGTTGAAGTATGCCGATTCGATCAATGTCCCGTTCGCCTGTATTTTGGGTGATGAAGAAAAGCAGCAGGGTAAAGTCCAATTAAAAGATATGAATTCGGGCGAAAAATTCGTTCTGACCGTTTCGGAAGTTGTTGATCATATTAGGGCTTAAAATATTTCCCCATCTCGCTTTTTCGGCTTGATCGCGTAACGATCTCGTGAATTTCATGGAAAACCAAATCATCCAAAACTATCACGCCGACACTATCCAATCCTTCCGCAATTACAAAAAAATGGCGGAAAAAGCGATGGTTCAAGTCACCGACGAAGAATTTTTCGCGGCTATCGACGCCGAGGCCAACTCTATTGCCTTGATCGTCAAGCACATTGCCGGAAATCAGATCTCGCGTTGGACGGATTTTCTGGATTCTGACGGTGAAAAGCCGGACCGCAATCGAGATACGGAATTCGAGATGATCGGTGACACACGCGAATCGCTGATGGAATTTTGGGAGATCGGCTGGCGAACGCTTTTTGATGCGGTCGAACCGCTGACGGCGGAGGATTTTTCAAAAACGATATTGATACGAGGCGAACCGCACACGATTGTCGAGGCTTTGAACCGGCAGATCACGCATTATGCCTATCATATAGGGCAGATCATACTCCTCGCAAAGCATTTCCGGTCGGCCGAGTGGAAAACTCTGAGCGTGCCGAGGAACAGGTCGGCCGAATTCAATCAATTTTTGGCGGATAAGCAGA
>JACMMN010000349.1 GCA_014379075.1 Pyrinomonadaceae bacterium
AGCTATGACAAAGCTTATTGCTCCGAAACTCGGACCCGTAAAAACCGCGGGCGGCGGAACGGTCAAAGCGGACGAGGCATTTTTTCTCTCCACGTCAGTGGTTTATGATGGGGTTTTTATCGCCGGCGGCAAAGGTTTGGCGGCGGAAGCCGACGCAATTCACTTCGTCAATGAGGCTTATAAACACTGTAAAGCGATCGCCGCGATTGGAAGCGGCATGGAGTTATTACAAAAGACATACGTCGATCCTGATGGCGAGGGCATAGTCACGAAAGGTGACGGTAAAACGGCGGCGCGTGATTTTATCAACGCTATTGCACAGCACCGCTTTTGGAGCCGGGAAGACAAATCGAAAATTCCGGCTTAGATTTTTGCTCTTTGATTAAATTGGCAGCGTGGTTAAGGGTACGCTTTTCGAGGCGGCAATTTTTTAGAATCTCTCATGTGTCCACTTCCTTGATTCCGGCGGCGCGCAGCAGATCCTGTGTAGTAGTTGTTACAGTGATACTTTTGCGGTCGCCGGAAATTCCGTTACCATATTCACCGACCTGTTTCAGCAGTTTTCCCACGAGTCCCGTCCATCCTGTCTGGTGGCTGGCGCCTAAACCTTTGCCGGTGTCGCCGTGGAAATACTCGTGGAAAAACAGGTTATCACGCCAATGTTCTCTTTGAAATTTGCCGACATCGGCGTGTGAAGCCCGCTTGCCATTCTCATCCTTCAAAAATATCGAGCAAAGGCGTTTTTCGAGTTCCTGCGAAACCTGCCAGAGTGTCAATTGTTTGCCGGAACCGGTCGGGAACTCGATCTGAAAATCCGAACCGTAAAAGAAATCGAATTTTTGCAAGGCCTCTATCAGGAGATAGTTGACGGGAAACCAGACAGGCCCGCGCCAATTCGAGTTCCCTCCGAACATACCCGTGCGTGATTCAGCCGGTTCATATTCCACGGTGTGAACCTCTCCGCCGAAGTCAAATGTGTACGGACTTACTTTGTGCTTACGAGATAAAGAGCGGACTCCGTGATCCGATAAAAATTCTTCTTCGGCCAGCATTATAGTTAAAACGCGCCGGAGGCGATCCTTATTCACGAGTGCCAAAAGGCGTCGGTTTTCCTGGCCGGCTTCCTGCATGCACGAAATGTCGTCGGTTAGATCGGGACGATTCGTTAGAAACCATTCGGTCCGCCGGCGAAAATCGGGCAGGTCGTCGAGCCATGCGGATTCGAGCGTCTCTACAGCGAAAAGCGGAATCAACCCAACGAGCGACCGCAGCCTGATCGGCCTTTGCTCACCGTTCACATGCAGCACATCGTAGTAAAATCCGTCCGTCTCGTTCCAAAGCTCGGTGCATTCGTTTCCGACATTATTCATCGCTTCTGAAATATAGACGAAATGCTCGAAGAATTTGCTCGCCACGTCTTCGTAAACCCTGTCCTCCTTCGCGAGTTCGAGAGCTATCGCCAGCATATTCAGGCAGTACATCGCCATCCAGCTTGTACCGTCGGATTGTTCAAGATGTGCTCCGGTCGGAAGTTTTTCGCTACGATCAAAAACGCCTACATTGTCCAGGCCAAGAAATCCGCCCTCGAAAACGTTGTTTCCTTCAGCGTCCTTCCGGTTTACCCACCATGTAAAGTTGAGCAGCAATTTGTGAAAGACCTTTTCAAGAAATGCTCGGTCGGCCACACCCTTCTGTTTCGCCTCGATCTTATAAACACGAAATGCCGCCCAGGCATGTACCGGCGGATTGACATCCCCGAACGCCCATTCATACGCGGGAATTTGCCCGTTCGGATGCATATACCATTCGCGGAGAAGCAGAATTAGCTGCCGCTTCGCGAACTCAGGATCAACGAGTGCGAGCGGAATGCAGTGGAAGGCCAGGTCCCACGACGCATACCACGGATATTCCCACTTATCGGGCATCGAGATTATATCGTCGTTATAAAGATGCTTCCATTCGGAATTTCTGCCGGAAAGACGTTTGCCGGCCGGCGGTGCAGACGCGGGATCGCCGTCGAGCCAGTCCTTTACAACATAATGAAAATACTGTTTCGACCAAAGCATACCCGCAAGCGACTGCCGCATCACGTTCTTCGCGTCATCGGATAAATTGGCTGGAATTACGCCGGCGTAGAATTCATCGGCTTCCGCAATGCGAGCTTCAAAAACGGACCTGCAGTCAGCGACAAAATCTTCGCGCGTTGTGAAATTTTGTGCCAGTGCCGCGACTTGGCCGGTCAGGCGCAAATATATCTCCTTTTTGCCGTGCGGCGGGATCGTCAGGTCATAGTCGACGGCCGCTTTTGTGCCTGTCAATTCAGGATTTACCGCGCTCGCGTTGCCAAGAACCACAAAATCGTTGATGCCGTCTTTTGCGTATATCGATGGATTCTGACTGTTGTAAAGCTTTTCGCAATTCGTCTCGTTTTCAACAAACAGGGTCTGTGAGGCTTCTTCGCCGACAAGCCAAGCAACATCGGAACCCGGCTGCCTCATTTGAATTGCGTTGAGCCCTTCCGCCTCGATTCCCCCGTTCTGCAGTACGGGCTTTTCTGCATCATTCGACCACGACCATGTATTGCGAAACCAGACGGTAGGAAGAATGTGGAGAGGAGCGGCTTCGTTTCCACGATTGATCGCCGTAATTTTTATGCAGATGTCATCAGAGCCGGCCTTTGCGTATTCGATAAAAACATCGAAATATTTGTCGTCTTCAAAAATGCCGGTGTCGATCAATTCGTATTCCGGATGCGACTTATCGCGCCGGGCATTTTCCTCGTATAAATTTTGGTACGGGAACGCGGCGTGGGGATACTTGTAGAGAAATTTCATGTAGGAATGCGTCGGCGTGTTGTCTAGGTAAAAGTAATATTCCTTGACGTCCTCGCCGTGATTCCCCTTAGGCCCGGCGAGCCCGAAAAGCCTTTCTTTCAATATTGTGTCATGCCCGTTCCACAGCGAAACGGCGAAACACAGGTTTTGTTTGCGGTCGCAAATTCCGGCGATGCCGTCCTCGTTCCACCGGTATGCCCGCATGTGCGAATGCTCGAAAGGAAAATAATCCCATGCGCTGCCGTCCGCCGAATAATCTTCGCGCACCGTTCCCCAAGCCCTTTCGCTGACATACGGACCCCAATTCTTCCAGTCCGTCGTCTTCAAACGAGCCTCATCGAGCCGTTTTTCCTCCGCATTTATAACTTTTTGTGGCATGGATTTCTATGAGAATGCCACATCCGCGAGAAAGTAGTAAAGTGAATTCCATTTAGCACAACGTGATCGTGAGGTTTTTCCCGTCGAATTCAACTCTAACCGTAGTTTTCAATTAGTATTGCTTGTGAAATTTACTGGCCCCACGTCACATCGGATGTATCTATAAGTCCTTAACTTATACAAAGAGCCGGTTCATCATGGTGTAATCGGCAGAGGCGTTGAACATTTCGCCCCAGGAGCCGGCGAGAAAGCCGTTCGCGAGCCGCGAAGTTGTGGCAAGGGCCGCCTGAGCAATGGCTGCGCCCGAGCTCAAGCGCCGAACACCCGTCTCTTTCAGCACTTCGAGCGACGGCAAATCCGGCACCAGCATTATGTTAAGCGGCAGCGGGCCGATTGCTTCGGCAACGGCTTTGATGGACGCTGGATCGGCGACGCCGGGTACGAAAAGGCCGTCACACCCAGCGGCCCTGTAGAGTTCGGAGCGGCGTACGACTTCCGTAACCGCTTCATCGCCGGCAGCGAAGCCTCGAAGATAAACGTCGGTGCGGACATTGATAAACAGATCGACGCCTGAGCTTGCGGCACTCTCTTTTGCGGCTTCGATCTTCGCGCACAACAAATCGGGCGAACCGGCTCCGTCTTCAATGTTTATGCCAACCGCCCCGGATTCAATGATACCGGAGGCGACCCGCGCCACGGCAGCCGGATCATCCGAATATCCGCCCTCGATATCGATTGTGAGCGGCACGCGGATAACGCGTGCGATCTCTCGAACGGCGGAAAGAAGCTGTTCGAGGGGAAGCGTATCACCGTCCGGATAACCGCGCGACCATGAAAGTCCGGCGCTGGTAGTCGCGATCGCCTTTGCGCCGAGACTCTCGATCAGCCGTGCGCTTCCGGCATCCCAAGCGTTGGGAAGAAGAAGGATGTCGGGACCATTGTGAAGATTTCTGAAATTGTAATTGGACATATTTAGTCTCCTTGCTGTGAAATCGTTAGCTCGGCGGCCAGGGGAATTCTTTATGGACTTGGTGCAAAATCGAAAAAGCCCATGACAAGCTGCAATTTGCCGTCAATAATTACGCCGAAATCCACGCCGCCGATAATAGGTTTGCCGTCGGCTTGCGAAAGTGTGAAACTCCATCGGAGATATTTCCCAAAACCGTCGATCCTGCTTGTCCGCCGAACCCGAGAGTTGGGAAATTGTTTTTGAACTCCCGCAACCAGATTGTCGATCGCATCATGGCCTTCGACCTCGCCGTATGGCGTGCCGAATTTACCTTTTTCCGCCCAGACCTGTTTGGTGAACACGCGGCGGCGTTTGCTGTCCGTTTCATTTAGCGAGTCAAAATATCGGTCGATCAATTCTTCAATATTCGTTATTTGGTTGGTGTTCGGCGGCCGCGATTCTATCGTATTATCCGTGCGCTGAGCAGAGGCCGCAACGGCGGACATAAATAGTAAATAAAATATAATAGAAAAAATTTTCATTTGCTAACTCCTTTTCGTAAAGCATCTAGGTCGTTTTTCGATCGGATACGATTTGCCAAAAGCTGTGGCAGTTTTGTTGTCAGCCTCAGCGGCGGTTCTCCATAGCGGTTTTCCGCTCCGGTTCGATAACAGATTTCCACACAGTCGTGCGTGCAATCAATTACCTCTGAGGTAATGGAAAGAAAATTCTTTTTGCTGTAGATTTTTGAACATGGAAATAACCGTCGCGAAAAATGTCGGAGATTTGCTCCGCGAATGGCGCGGAAGACGGCGTTTGAGCCAACTCGATCTGGCTTATGGCGCCGAAATTTCTCCGAGACACTTAAGCTTCCTTGAAACCGGCCGCTCGCAGCCGAGCCGAGATATGGTGCTTCACCTAGCCGAGCAACTCGAGATCCCCTTGCGTGAGCGCAATATTTTGCTGACGGCAGCCGGGTTTGCCGCGGTTTTTCCCGAGAGGCCGCTGGGCGACGAATCGCTCACCGCCGCCCGCAAGGCCGTCGATCTGATCCTGGACCGGCTTGAACCAAACCCGTCGTTCGCCGTTGACCGTCACTGGACACTGGTGGCGGCAAACAATGCTGCTGGTATCTTTACGGAAGAGGTCGATCCGTCGCTGTTAGAACCGCCGGTAAATATGCTGCGAATTTGCCTTCATCCACAGGGCTTTACACCGCAAGTGATCAATTATTCCGAGTGGCGCAGAAATATTCTTGAATATTTGAACCGGCAGGTTGAGATCACCGCCGATGCTTTTTTGATGGACCTGCTGAGCGATCTAAAAAGTTACCCAAAACCGCCGTCATCGAAAGACGATGCTTCAGCAAATCAGATCGATTATTCCGGCTTTGCCGTTCCTCTTCGGCTAAGGAGAAAAGATGGCGAACTTTCATTCATCAGCACCGTAACGGTTTTTGGAACTCCGATAGACGTGACCTTATCCGAACTCGCGATCGAAACCTTTTTCCCGGCTGATGAAAAAACCGCGGAGATAATGAGTCGAATTGCTCTTGCGCGAGACGCGAACTAAGTTGAACACAACTACCATGCGCCGTCGTCACCCAGTTTCCAGCAGAATTGAATCACGCCACCTTTTGCTCCAAAAAGGGTGATGCCTTTAATTCTGTGGCGTACGTGATCTTTGCGTTCTTCGCGGCTTTGATTTGCGTCTTGGCGTGAAAAAAAGAGCTTTCACGCCAATACGCGAAGGGCTCAAAGCAAAACGAAATCCTGCAGGAAGCCTAAACATAAATCTGCACAACAGAATCAGGACACTACCCCCAAAAGAAAAGTATGGACACCGCCTGTTTTTTCTGATAGATTTCGAATGCACTGTTTACTAAGTATTCAATCCAGAAGAATCAAAATCTTTTTGTTCCTGAAAAAAGACGCCTATTCGTTGTGTAGGTGCTTAAACCAGTAATGAATAAAAACTCCCTTTTGACCAGAGGTATATCCAAGTCCAGGAACGCTTCCAATCGCGGTGCGAACGGCGATCTGCATTCAAATCGTTCGGGAAACATTTCAAGTGACAGGCTGAATGAGATCTTCGCGGCTGTCGGCCAGAAACTGCGTGACGGGCTTTCGAGCGAGGCGGAGAACATTCTGACCGATACTATCGAAGGTTACCGCCATACGGCCGATGACCTTGCAGGCCTCAAACGCCTTTTGGCGTTCACGCTCGAAACGGTCGGCCGTTACAAGGAATCGCTCGACGTTGTAAAGCCGTTCGAAGACGAAGAGGTACTGAAGCGACTCAATATCGAAACTCAGGTTCGCGTTATGACGCAGCTTGCAATTTCCTATAACAATCTGGGCGACCATCCGAAAGCCGTCACACTTTTAAAGGAAACTCTTCAGAAAGCTAAGGAAAATGACATTACACACCTTTCCGGAAGCATCGACAGCGGCCTCGCGCGGGTCTACCGCAAACTTAACGAATGCGCGATCTGCCGCGATTACGCCGAAAAATCCCTTAATTATTTTCGCGAGAATGGAAATTGGCTCGGAATGGCGGAGGCCTATCGCGAGATCGCCCTCAGTTATCATCAGGAAGGAAACAGCGAAAAATCGCTCGAGTATTTCGAACTTGGGATCAAGATCATCGGCGATCGTTCAGCCCCGTTCATGCTCGGCAAATTCTATTCGGATATGTCTGGAGCGTATTGGTTTCTCCGGCGGCCCCAGGACGGAATCGCGTGTCTTGAAAAATCCATCGCGTTTTTCGACCGTACCGAGCATGTCCTGAATTCGGTGATCGCATATAACAATCTCGGCATAAACCTGATGCTGATCGGCGAATGGACGAAGGCCGAGGAGATGATAAAGCGCTCTCTCGATATCGCGGTCAAGGCAAAACATGTCCACGTCGCGGGTATACTCGAATCGCTCGGCGAGCTAAAGATACTTCGCGGCGATCTGACGGAAGCCGAGGATCTTCTGACACAGGCCGTCGCTATTGCCTGTGACCGCAAGCGTGAATGGTATCAGGTCCAGGCAATGCGAAATCTCGCACGCTGTTATCTAGCCCAGGGCAAGTTCGGCGAAGCTGCTGAAAAAGCCCGCGAGACCATCGATCTCTGTCATAAGATCGGCGATAAGCATTACGTGAACATGGCCGGCCTCGTTTTGGCTGAGAGTTACCTGAACGAAGGCGGGCTGGACGAATGCGAAAATTATCTGAAGGTGATCGAGGATAACGACCCTGGCGCCGACTTTTTCGTGCTGGGAAATATTCAGCGGATTCGCGGACTTGCCTCGATCGAAAATGGCGATAAACAGTTAGCGGTCCATCATTTTAACCGCAGCCTGACCATATTCGAAACAGCGGAGGACCTTTACCACACTGCCCTTGCTCATTATTTGATCGGCGGAAACTTTGCAGGGCCGCAGGCGAGCCGGGCGGTCAAACACCTGACAACGGCCGGTGAGATATTTAAGAAGCTTGGGATAAAATCGTTTGTCGATTCGATAAGCGAGAAGATCGAAAAGCTGAAAGACCCGGACATTGTTCGTCAGACAGCAGGTGAAGCAAGAAGAACGAATTCCGTCGTTTCTCAGCTTTTAATGGTTAGGCTTGCCGAGGCAACTGCATCACGCGAACTTCTGTTTCGCGAATTGATCGCCGTCCTCCAACAGGAAAGCAAGGCGAAAAAGATAATTCTAGCCGAACCGGATGAGAACAAAAAGCTCCAGGCATTTATTACGCACGG
>JACMMN010000045.1 GCA_014379075.1 Pyrinomonadaceae bacterium
AACAATCTCTCTGATCGCCGCGGATGCAATTCTCAAATCCGTCCAGCACGCTGAAACGGAAATTTATGCCCTGACCGATCCGATGACCGCATTGCCCAACGCCCGTAGCCTGCAAAAGCAGTTCGATAAAGAAGTTGCGCGAGCGAGCCGGGCGGGCAAAGGCTTCCAGGTATTAGTACTCGATCTCGACGGGTTTAAATTGGTAAATGATACATTCGGCCATAAGGTCGGGGATAGGATGCTTAAGGAAGTCAGCCGCGTAATTAAAGAACAGCTTCGCGAATACGATTTCCTGGCACGTTACGGCGGTGATGAATTTGTGGCCCTTGTACCTGAAACGGGTAGTTCTGATGTCCTCGAATTATGTCGGAGGATAGAGGCGTCGGTTTCGGAATTTCTTTTACCGGTCGGCCCCGACGCTTATGCGAAAGTAGGCGTGAGCCTCGGAGCGGCAAGCTATCCGAATCACGGCGAAACCTTTGACCAAATGATAATCGCGGCCGATAAGGCTATGTATGCGACCAAGGCGTTCCGCAAGGAGCGTAAAGCCAGGTTAGATGAAAAACTTCGGCAGTCCGAATCTCCGGCTTCGGCAGATCAGCCTTCGGAACCAGTTAAGAAAGAGTTGTCAACGAAGACTGATCAGGTTAATTTCACATTCGAAGACGGCCTTGTAGTTGAATTGGACGAGAGCCACATCGTCTCGTATTCAGCCGTTAACTAAAACTATTTCGACATTTGGAGTTTCGTCGTCCGCGGGCTAGAACCCCAGGCAAGGCCTGCGGAAGGCGGAACTCCAAACCCACCCATCTAATAACTTAAAACGCCTGCGAGAAGCGGAAATGGATTTGACCTTGCGGCAACTGAAAAATTGCATTCGTCCCATTACCCTGCGGGATCAAGAAACGCGGCGGATTTAGCAAATACCCGTAGTCAACTCCGAATTCGCCTCCGACGGGCGTCTTCAATCTCAGCCCGAATCCGACAGTATGCGACCATAAAGCCCGCAGATTTTGGCGAAAAACGTCATTCGGCGGAGCGTCCGGCGGATTAAAAATATCTCCGACACGCGCGAAGACATTTCCTCCATCGTAAAAAGGCACGGCGCGGATCGATTTCGTCAGCGGAATCCGGGCTTCGAGATTTACAACGGCCAGAGCATTGCCGCCGAATGGAACCGTAAACGGATCCAGGAATACGGGTTCGCCATTGCTATTGCGAAATGTTCCCTGCGGTACCACAACGACGCGCGGCCCGGCCTCTTCGAAATCGAATCCGCGTAAAGTGTTGGCACCGCCGGCAAAAAACCGCTCGCTGATCGGCAAAATACCCTCGAGATCGGGATAATCCGGCGAAAATCGATCGCCGGACGAAAAAACCTGAGCCAGTCCGAGAATGGCGCGTGCAGCGAACGTCGTTCTCTTCAACGCATTGAATGTACGATAGTAATTGTACGAAGCTTGAAATTTATTAAAACCGATATTGGATCCCAAAAAGGGCAGCGAAACGTTGTACTCTGCCGTCAGATAGTCACCGTCCGTAGGGTCGCTGGCGCTGTAGCGGCATGGTTCACCGGGTTCGCCTCGGGCAATTATTTCGAGGATCGAATACTCGATACCGCAGCGTTTGCGAGTATCGCGAACAAAGGTTGCGCCAAATCCGGAGATTCTAATGTTTGAATCCGGAATGAGAAGATCCTTGATCAGAAGGCTCTGCACGTTGTAAAGCCGCACGTCTTCGAAGCGATATCTAAAAAACAATATACTGCGGTTTTTACGGCTGATCGTGCGATTGGTTTCGGCCGTCAGGGTGAGCCGGTTCAGAGTCGGGCTGCCGGCATCGGCTCCGAATTCGTCGATCGGATTCCCGTCTTCATCCACCCGCTGAACAATTCCAAAAGTACCCTTATCAAAAGTCGAACGGAAAAAACGCGTAACCGTCGAATCTCGCTGGTATTGGGCCGAAAGTGTTAGTGGCGCAAACCGTTTTTCACCATCGCGCAGAAACCGCGGATTGACAAAATCAAGCTGAGCGAGTTGCTGACGCTGGCTAACTTTGAGACGCGCTCCGCCTTGCCAAAGGCGTCCCAGAAGATTTAAATGACGGATATCCACAAAGCCGTTGGCACCAAGATCGGTCGAAAAACCTCCGCCATACGATAAGATTCGCGGGGCCTGTTCGGTTACATTGATTATAATATCGGTGATCCGGCTTCCATCCGAACTCTCGCCTGCGGGACGCGGTTTTATCGAAACTCCGCTAAAAGCATCGCTTGAATATAGATTCTGTTCACTTGTGTAGATATCGCCGGCCCGCAGAATCTCATTCGGGCTAAGCGTTA
>JACMMN010000350.1 GCA_014379075.1 Pyrinomonadaceae bacterium
CCTTTCGAACACCGCTGTAAATGAAGTCCAGTTTTCTTACTCAGCCAACCGTATCAATGTTTCTCCCGGCTTAGGCGGAGATCTAAACCGGAATATCAATACCGCTGTGCCGGGATTTTTCCCTGATAGTGCGAAGGTTAATGGAGTGGATCGCCCGCACCCGGTTTTCTGGGGTGGTCTGGCCAACTATAACAGCAACAGTGGAACGGACTTGTGGACCCAGGCCCCTTTCAAGAACTCGCTGGATATTTATTCTATTCGAGACGACTTCTCGAAAGTTGCCGGCAACCATACATTTAAGATGGGTTTCTTATTCGATAAATCTACAAAAATCGAAGACTCTGGCCCTAATAACGAAGCGGTTCAATTTTGGGGCGGAACTCTTCCTGATGTCTTGAGACGCGGCACTTTAATTGGATTTAACGAATCAGACAGACAGGCGGTTGGAAATACCAAATACGAAAACCTCGAATTCTATTTTGGCGATACGTGGAAAATTCGTTCGAATATAACCCTGGAGTTGGGTGCCCGCTATTCGATTCTTTATGAGCCGTACGACGATTTCAACGCGATCAGCGCGTTTGATCCTGCCCGCTATAACCCGGCAAGGCCTGCAACCGACCCTTGTAATGGACTTGTAGTTCCGAACGGAGCCGGCAACCCGTGTGCGGGAATTGTAGGAGCGACTATCCCGGCAGAATTCTCGAACCGTTCGCTTCGGGACAACAATTATAAGAACTTTGCGCCTCGGCTCGGTTTTGCCTGGGATGTTTTCGGTTCTGGCAAGACAGCTATACGGGCTGGTTTCGGCCAGTTCTTCCTTAGGGAACGTGTAAGCCCGGTGGTTGCCGCGTTGACGTCTAATCCTCCGTTCGTCAGAGGCACTGCCGGCAGGCGTACTCTGGATGCTCCCGTGGTTTTTGCCGACCTGCCTGCCTCCGCTGGGGCCGGTTCGCCTAGATATGCGTGGGATCCGCGTGCAACGACTCCTTACTCTTTACAGTTCAATGTTACGGTTGATCAGGAACTTTGGAAAGACACGGTCCTTGAGGTAGGTTATGTCGGCAATCGTGCTCGAAATCAGTTAACTCACTACGACATCAACGCCGTTCTTCCTCAGAATCGGTTGGCTGCGGCGTTTGCTACGGATGCGAATGCGGTAAATGCTTTCCGTCCTTACAGCAATAACGGTCCGATCTATGAGTTCTCCCGTCGCGGCAATGCCGATTACAACTCGTTACAAGTGCTCTTCAAAACTCGGTTTGGGCAGAACTCGCAGTTTCAGGCGGCGTACACCTATGGAAAATCGCAATCGGATTTCGGTTTAGGTGACTCGTCCGGAACGCAAAGCGCTTTTGCTCTGCAGGATATTTATAATCCCGGTCTTGATTTCGGAGATTCGGATATTAATCGCCCGCATTTGTTCGTAGCGAATGCCGTTGTTAACTTGCCAAGTTTCAAAGGCTCTAACTCGTTCGTGCAAACTGTTTTGGGCGGATGGGAAGTGGCGACAATTGTTCAGATCACAAGCGGAACCTCATTGAGCCCAACGCTTGCGGCAACTGCTTTAAGCTATGATTTAGACGGGCCTGGCCCGGGAACTGAGACTCGTGCGTTTCAAGCAGGTTTCTCGGGAACCGGAACGAACGTGGCTAACCAACGGCCTAACCTTACCGGCGAACCTTGCAGGGTCGATGGAGACGTTGTCCAGTTTCTTAATCCGGCGGCTTACACAATTGTGGGTCTTCAAATCGGGCAGCCGGGCGATTCACCGCGGGGATCATGTTTAGGCTCGCCGATTAAAAACGTCGACGTTTCCGTTTACAAGAACTTTACACCGGCCTGGCTAAAATCAAGCTTCCTGGGCGAAGGTGCTCGAATTCAATTCCGTTTGGAATTCTTTAATGCATTAAACAACGCCCAGTTTAGAGGAGATAGTATCGGCGTCGATTACTATAATGGAGTCGTTACGTGCGGAACTGCGGTTTGCAGCCCGACGAATAACACTATTACTTCTATTAACGGAGGCGTGAACGGAAATTTCGGCCGGGCCGGTAGAACTCGCGGCGGCCGTGAGATCCAGTATGCACTGAAATTAAATTTCTAATTTCAACTTAACATGGACAAGAAGGTAAAGCTCGCCCAAAGCTTTACCTTCTTGGCTTTTCTAGGCTATATTCTTATTACGCGATATCAATTTTGGCGGACGTTTTATGAGTGCTGCGAGGTTTCTGATCGTAATATTATTCGTCACCTTGCTCTCGTTCTACGGCTACGCTCAAAGGCCTAAGAAAACCGATAATCCTTCATCCAAGCCACAACTACAGGCCAAAGAAGATTTGTTGACGCGCCATCTGACGGCGGCGGAGACCTATCAGCTTTCCGGCGATCTGCCGAATGCCGCCATTGAAAACCGGGCGGTCGTCAGCATTGCTCTTCGTTCGGCGGCGAATCTCGCGCTGAACGAGGGAAAGCTGGAACGTGCAATCAAATTATTAAACGATTCGCTAGCGGTAAATGACGATGCCCAAACGCGGATGAGCCTGGCGATTGCGTATATGCGCCTCTCGGAAACCGATAAGGCAATCTCTGAAGCGCAGAACGTTTTACGGCTCGATACGAAAAGTATCCAAGCCCGTTATTTGCTGGGAAGATTGTTTTACTCAAAGGGGGATTATGCGGCGGCATTGCCCGAACTGGAGAGGACGCTCATCAATTCTCCTGATTTCGACACAGCCTATGCACTTGCGGTTACCTATTTAAATCTGAGACAACCCGATCGCGCACGACTGTTGTTCGAAGAGATGGAAACCGCTCTAAAAGACATAAAGAACGGATTGCACGTCTTATTCGGCCGTGCGTACGAAGGAGCTGGATATTATGCGGAGGCCGAGCGGGAATTCAAGCTCGAACTGGCCGCTGATCCAAAAACGCCAAAAGCTCATTTCTTCATCGGCTACATTATTCTGCAGCACGGCGGAAGCGAGCGTCTGGCGGAAGCGGGCAGGGAATTCGATCAGGAACTGCTGATCTCTCCACAAGATTTTTATGCGAATTTCTTTTGCGGTGTAGTCGCGACATCCGAAAGCGAGCACCCAAAAGCGATCAAGTGTCTGCAGAAAGCGATCGCCCTGAGACCGAAAGTAGCAGAAGCGTATTTGTTCCTGGGACAATCGCAGGCCGAAAGCGGAGACCCGGCGGCCGAGAAGAATTTGCGGCGGGCGATCGAACTCAGTCCGAACAAAGACAAAAAAGATTTTCAGCTTCGCCGCTCGCATTTTCTGCTCGGCCGTCTGTTGATCAAATCCGGACGCAGGGCCGAAGGCGAAAAGGAGCTCGCAAAGGCAAAGGAAATACAAGACGATATGCTCGCCAATGTGAGAGATGAAGTGAGCAAGATTCTCAATCAGGTAGTCGATGAAGAAAAAACAACCGCAGATAAGAAAGCCGCCGATGGAATTGAAAAGGGGCTCGACACCGAACAGGTTGAATTGACGCCTAAAAAGATGGCGGAAATAAACCAGCTCAAATCTTACTTCAGCCAGATTTTGGCTCAGGCATATCATAATCTCGGCGTTATAGACGCTCAGCAGGGCCAGCCGGAATCGGCTCTCGCCAAATTTGCTTCGGCGGCCGAATGGAAACCGGATTTTCAGGGGTTGGACCGGAATTGGGGAATC
>JACMMN010000351.1 GCA_014379075.1 Pyrinomonadaceae bacterium
GAAATATCCCGTGCGACGCCGAGCCGTATAAAATATTCGCCCCAGCCGGTCGCCGACACGGCGCACGTCTCGTTATTCGCGTATGTTCCGGCCCCGATTATCGGAGCATCTCCAACACGTCCGTAACGCTTGTTCGTCATTCCGCCTGTCGAAGTTCCGGCCGACAGGTCGCCGTTTTTGTCTAGAGCAACCGCGCCGACCGTACCGAATTTATTGTAAGGAAGCTCGGACGCAGGGATCGAATTCGAACCTACTTTTTTTATCGCGGCCTTTTCTTTTTCCTCTTTCAGTATTTTCTGCAGCCCGTCCCACCGCGGCTGTGTCCAAAAATATTTTTCATCGACGATCTCGATCCTTTGTTCTTTTGCGAATTTTTCAGCACCATCGCCGACCATCATCACGTGCGGCGACTTTTCCATCACGGCGCGCGCCAGCGTTATCGGATTCCTGATATGACGCAGTCCGGCGACGGCTCCGGCAGC
The DNA here is from genome assembly GCA_014379075.1 of Pyrinomonadaceae bacterium. Lineage (GTDB taxonomy): Bacteria > Acidobacteriota > Blastocatellia > Pyrinomonadales > Pyrinomonadaceae > OLB17. The sequence continues at coordinate 483 of JACMMN010000351.1, forward strand.
CAGCGTTTTGCCGTCCATTATGGATGCGTCAAGCTCATTTTTGCCGTCGTTCGTGAATACGGCTCCCTTTCCGGCATTGAACAGCGGTGAATCTTCCAGCATTCGTATCGCAATTTCAACCGCATCAAGCCCGCTTTTCCCCGCCTGCAGGGCTTTATACCCTGCAAGCAAAGCCTCTTCGAGCTTTACGCGGTATTCCTTTTCCTGTGCTGCCGAAAGCAAACCTTTCGTAATCACACCGGCTCCGCCATGGATCACAAAACCCAGCCGCGGATTCTGCGGCCCCTGCAATTGTTTGATCTCGGCAAAACCACCCTTTTTTTGCGCTAGGCCCGACGTCGGCAAAAAGACGAAGGCAATAACAAAAAATAAAGCGAAAATTCTTTTCATAATATTTGCTCCGGAAAAAGAGGATCAATGTGTCAACAGATTAACACATTCTCTTTCTCGACACGGTTTTAGCCCGTCGATCACAGAACAAGATTATAAACCGCGAACAGAGCAAATGATCGCGGATGACTCTTCAATATCTCATCCTGTCCGGCTATTTATTTGTGTTGGCTTTGTACGCCGTCTTGAAATTCGCACTCTGTGCCAGCAACTCGACTTCTTCGATCGCCCACGGCGATATCTCCGTCTCCGGTTGTTTCAGCGATAAAAGAAATGCTTCCCAGTCCACCCATTTTATCCCGGCCACTTCGTCTGGATTCGGTTTCGGTATTCGATCGGTAAATCCGATCAATACCGGACATATCTCGTTTTCCACGATGCCGTCTTTTTCGGCTCGATATCTGAAATCCGGCAGGGCGACCGTCAGCTTTGTGTTGCGCAGGCCAAGCTCATAAGCGATACGGCGGATGCCTGCGTTTTCGGTGGTTTCGTGCAGCATCGTGTGGCCGCAGCAGGAATTCGACCACACGCCGGGCCAGGTTTTTTTGGTGAAAGCACGCTGCTGAAGAAGCAGTTCGCCTTCAGAGTTGAAAAGAAATGCCGAGAACGCCCGATGGAGTTTAGTATCGCCGTCGTGAACTTCGGATTTTAGCCGGGTCGCCAGCGGATTATTATCGTCATCGACCAGCACGATCATTTCATCGAACGCGAAATAGAATTTCCGGTTAAATATTAACAAGCCGACAAATACCGACACGCCGATCAAAGCCGGAGCGATCAATGCGGCAAATACGGAAAGCGCCGTCCAAAAGAAAATAATGAATACCGCGCTTGCCGTGAGCTGCACCGGAGCGGGCAGGAGAGGCTTCTTATTCGCGGCAAATGCGGCAAATATTACTGATCCGATAAATCCGGAAACCAGCCAGCCCGCAAAATTCGAAAGCGGAACGCCGTAATACGCTCCGCCATCGGGATAACTCCAAAATCCAAGCTCGACCGCTCCCGGATCGAGCACGAGATCGAAGATCGTAAGCAATAAGGTAACAAAAAGAATATGCAGGAGTCGATCAGCAACCAGGTGATAAGCAACGGCATAAGCGGCCAGCATCAGCGGCGGCCAGGCGAAAGCGACCGTCCACGGGACCAATCCGAAAAGTTTGAATCCAAGATGCTCCGAATAGCCGAAATGTCCATAAGGAAATCCGGTAATTATCGCGGCCGTTTCGATCAAAAGAGCATATACGCCCAGAACAGCGATCAATAAAACTCCGTCACGCCAGCCGAGCCACATTTTTACGGCCCAATACGACGGCAGGGCAAATAGCAGCACATTGATCGCCGACACATAATGCGAGCCCCGCGGAAGCTCGACATTCGTCATAAAGTAAGCTCCGACGGCGAGAATAATCAGCACTAGTCCCGATAAGATTGCTTGTTTGCGATTCCTGAACATCTGTTACGCTATACTGATTTATGCCCGATCTCCGTTTTTTGCTAAAGGTCAGCCGGCCGCGATTCTGGATCTACCTTTTCGGCCCGTATATTGTCGGGCTGATCGCGGGAATCGAGAACAAAAGCGAGCTTTTGAATCTCTTGTACCTTCTCTTTGGAATTTACTTTCTTTATCCTGCCAACCTGCTAATTTACGGCGTCAACGATATATACGATTACGAAACGGATAAGCTTAACGAAAAAAAATCGGATTATGAAACTCTCGTTACGCCCGAACGCCGTTACGGACTCTGGCTCGCAATATTCGGCGCAAATTTCGCTTTCGTGGGCATTTTCTTACTCGCTTCGGTTCCGGTCATCATTTCGGGCGTTCTATTCCTTTTCTTTTCGATCTATTACTCCGCACCGCCGATCCGTGCGAAAACGAAACCTTTCCTCGACTCGGCTTTCAACGTGCTGTACATATTGCCGGGCGTATTCTCGTACACCCTGGTCACCGGTAAATTTCCGCCGGCATCGCTAATTGTCGCGGGCGGATTTTGGACGGCGGCGATGCATGCCTATTCGGCAATTCCCGATATCGAGGCCGACCGATCCGCCGGACTAAAAACGATAGCGGTTCTGCTAAATCCATACGGAACGCTGGCATTCTGTGCTGTTCTCTACACTGCTTCGTCAATTCTCGCGTTCGAGTATCTCGGCTTTGTCGCCATCGCGGTCGGTGCCGGATATCTCATTATGATGCTCGCTTCCGTCCGTTCGGCAATGACCGGCACCGTATTCAAACTTTATCGTGCATTTCCACTGATAAACATGACAGCCGGATTTCTAATTTTCTGGCGTATCGCGCTCGACAAACTTTTATAGTTTCGGCTGACATTTATCGGCAATTAAGGGGTCGGAACCGGGAGCGATAGCGACTGGGTTCTGACCCGGCAAATCTTGATTGACGACTAAAGCTCTGTCATCGGCTCGGCGGTCTTGATTCCGTGAACCCGTTTATAAACCAATTCCGCGCTGATCAAACATATCTGCGTCCCGATTCCAGGATTCGTCCCCGCGCCGACATAAAACAAATTCTTGACCTTTTTCGATTGATTCTTCGGCCGAAATATCGCCGTTTGCCAGATCGTATGAGCGAGTCCGAGCGCCGTGCCCTTGAAACTATTATAATCACCCGCAAAATCCGCGACCGTGTAAATTCTTTTGTATTCGATCTTTTCACGAAGCCCCGGCAGATTCATTTCTTTTTCCATCAACGCCAAAACCAGATCCGAATAACGCTCCTTCTCCGCATCCGACATTTCGAGATCCGAAGCGATCGGCACCAGCACAAACAAATTCTCTTTCCCTTCCGGGGCGACTCCGGCATCGGTCACGCTCGGCGCGCATACATATAAAGAAGGCTCGTCCGGCAATTGCGGATGCTTGTAAATATCGTCGAAATTCTTCCGCCAATCCTCCGAAAACAGAAGATTATGATGTATCAGTGACGGCAGTTTTTCACTTACGCCGAGATACATTATAAATGCGGAAGGCGCCAAAACCTTTTTATTCCAATATTTCTGTTTATGCGTCTGCCATTTTTCGGCGAGCAATTTGGTTTCGGTGAACCACATATCGGCGTTTGAAATGACAATATCCGCCGCCACGATCTCGCCGCTTTCGAGCCGCACGCCGCTCGTTTCCCCGTTTTCGACTATTATTTCCGCGACCGGACAATTCGAACGCAAAACCGCTCCGTTTTTCTCCGCAATCGCGACCAGCGAATTTATCAGTTCGTAAAAACCGCCCGTCGGATAAAACACGCCCTGGTTAAAATCCATATGCGACATCAGGTTATACAACGCCGGGGCTTCGTACGGCGAAGTGCCCAGGAAAACCATCGTGTATTCCATGATCTGCCGCAGCTTTTGCGATTTGAAAAATTTTGACACGAACGAATGCATGTTCGAAAAGACGGAGAGTTTTTGCCCTTCGGTCGCGACGCGTTTATTCAAAAAATCGAATATCGTGTCGTAATTCTTGTACATGAAATGCTGCGTCGCGACACGATATTGATATTCAGATTGTTTTAGGTAAGCTTTCAGCTTTTCGCCCGCACCTGCTTCAATCGCGTCGAAGGTTTGCGCGTCGATATCGATATTTGAATTTATATCTACATTGTCCGTGCTGTTGCGAAAAAAGATGCGGTAGGAAGGCTGCAGGCGTTCGAGCGTAAGATGATCGCTGACCTTTTCGCCGACGAGATCGAAGTAATGCTCAAACAGATCTGGCGCCAGATACCAAGACGGACCCATATCGAATCGAAAGCCTTCCGCCTCAAAAACATTCGCACGCCCGCCGAAATTTTGATTTTTCTCAAGAACAGTAACGTCGTAACCC
>JACMMN010000046.1 GCA_014379075.1 Pyrinomonadaceae bacterium
AGCTGTTTGGCCGCGAGGAAATTTCCATTCGCTACGCTTCTTCTCTGGAAGACAAAGGCGATCTCGCCGATTACGAAGCCCTCATTGCCGAGCGCTTAAAACTTCGTGTCCAGGCCGAAATCGTTTCCGGCTATTCGCTCGTCGGCACGCACCGCGACGATCTCGACATCCAATTCGACGACCACGACCTCCGCAAATACGGCTCCGCCGGCCAGCAGCGAAGCGCGCTTTTACTTCTCCAACTCGCCAACCTCTCCGTCTATTTCTCGCAGCGGAAGGAGTATCCGCTTTTTCTATTAGACGACATCGACGCCGAACTCGATTACAAACGTATCGGCCAGCTTCTGGAATTCCTCGAAGGTAAAACACAGACTTTCATCACGACTTCGAAGGAAAGTTTTGTCGAAAGATTTGGTAAAAATACCGAAGTTTCACGGATCGAAAACGGGGTGGCAAAATCGCTCTAAAACATAGATTTTTATTGTGTTTGCCCGCTATCAAATATAACCGGAAAATGCTACAATAATTAATTGATTTAAGGGTAATTATTTCAGCAAACACACTCGCCGGTTGTCCCAGATGGGAACACGCAGAATTAGGTAAACAAGCGGGATTTTCATAATAGAGGTTATAAAAATTGGCTAAAGCAAAGACAGAATACGGTGCGGATTCGATCACAGTTCTTGAGGGGCGCGATGCGGTGCGCAAGCGGCCGGCGATGTATATCGGTTCGACGAGCGAGATCGGGCTGCACCATTTGGTTTACGAGGTTGTGGACAATTCGGTTGACGAAGCCCTTGCGGGTTATTGCGATACTATCGAAGTTGCCATCCACATGGACAATTCCGTGACGGTTATCGATAACGGGCGCGGCATTCCGACCGATATGCACAAGCAGGAAGGCCGTTCGGCGGCGGAGGTCGTAATGACGATCCTGCACGCGGGCGGCAAATTCGATTCGAATTCGTACAAGGTTTCCGGCGGCCTGCACGGCGTCGGTGTAAGCTGCGTGAACTTTTTGAGCGAATATTTAAAGCTCGAAATTTGGCGCGACGGCAAAACGCATGAGATGGAATTCGAGGCCGGCATTTCGCTTGCTCCGCTCAAACAAACCGGAACGACAACAAAGCGCGGTACGAAGATCACGTTCCGGCCGGATTCGAGCATTTTCGAAACGACGATCTATAGTTTTGAAAAGCTTTCGGAACGGCTTCGTGAAAAGGCGTTTTTGAATAAAGGCATTCGCATTTTTATCAAGGACGAACGCGAGGAAGAGGAAAAGTCACACGAGTTTTATTATAAAGGAGGGATCGCCGAGTTCGTCAAGCATCTAAATAAAAACAAAACCACTTTGCATGAAGATCCATTATATTTTGAGGTTGTAGATGACGATCTTTCTATCGAGATCTCAATGCAGTACAACGACAGCTACGACGAAAAGATCTTCTCGTTCGCGAATAACATCAACACAGTCGACGGCGGAACACATCTATCCGGTTTTCGTGGAGCTATCACGCGGACGATCAACAATTACGCGGAAAGTTCGGGCTTGACGAAAAACGCGAAGGTGACGCTTTCCGGCGATGACGTGCGCGAAGGCCTAGTTGCAATTATCAGTGTCAAAATTCCCCAGCCTCAGTTTGAAGGACAGACGAAGGGTAAACTTAATTCTCCCGTCAAAGGCCAGGTCGAGTCTTTCCTGAACGAAAAGCTCAGCGAATTTTTTGAATTGAACCCGATCGTCGCGAAAAAAATCGTCGGAAAATCGGTCGATGCCGCCCGGGCCCGCGAGGCGGCGCGAAAGGCCCGCGAGATTGTCCGCAAAAGTGCTCTCGGCACATCGACCTTGCCCGGTAAACTGGCCGATTGCCAGGAGAAAGACCCGGCATTGTCGGAGATCTACATCGTCGAGGGAGATTCCGCCGGAGGCTCGGCAAAGCAGGGCCGCGACCGAAAAAATCAGGCCGTTCTGCCCCTTAAAGGTAAGATCCTGAACGTCGAAAAAGCACGGTTCGATAAAATGCTGGGACACGGTGAAATTAAAGCCCTCATCACTGCTCTCGGCACCGGAATCGGAAAGGACGATTTCGATGTTAATAAACTGCGTTACCACAAGATCTGCCTGATGACCGACGCCGACGTCGACGGCAGCCATATCCGCACGCTTTTGCTCACTTTCTTTTACCGTCAAATGCCGGAACTGCTCGAAAACGGCTACATTTACATTGCCCAGCCGCCGCTTTATAAAGTAAAACGCGGTAAAAAAGAAGAGTACATAAAAGACGAAAAGGCGATGTTCCGATACCTGATGCGAATGGGAACGAATGAAGTCGAGATCACAGCCAGCAATAAAACGGTAGCCGGAAAGGAACTCGCGAAAGCATTGGAACAGACGATAGAGTATAAGAATTATTTCGAGCGTTTCGCCCGCCGGATGGGCAATGACGCCACGCTGTTAAAAGTGGTTATGGAAGCTTTTGCGGGTCCGGACGGTGTCCTGACAAAACATGGCATTAAGCTGCGAAAAGTTTTCGAACAGGTCGAATTAATGGCCGAACTCGAAGGCAAGATCGCCGCCGCCGGTTTCGATACCGAACTGATGAGCGACGAGGAACACGGCCTTTCGGAAATCCAGATCACGATGCCGAACCTGCAGCGGATCCTTTTCGATTGGAATATGGCGAGCTATGTCGAGTTTCAAAAGGCCATCGAATTAATGCTCCACCTCGAAGAAGATTTCGCCGCACCTTTCATCATGGGCGAAAACGGCTCGAGCGAAACTATAAATTCACGCGAACTCCTGCTCGAACGCGTCACCGGAATGGCCAAAAAAGACCTGACCATACAGCGTTATAAAGGCCTCGGCGAAATGAACCCCGAACAGCTCTGGGAAACGACAATGGACCCCGAAAAACGCACGATGCTCCAGGTCCGCGTAGATGACGCCATCGAAACCGACGGCATCTTCACCGTCCTAATGGGCGACCAGGTCGAACCACGGCGTAAATTCATCGAAGACAATGCGCTCGATGTGAAGAATCTGGACGTTTAAAGGAAAGCCAGAGCCGAGTTATAATCAGCAAAGGCCACCGACTCGAATCCGGGTAACATTTTGGCACCCCACTTCCATATGAGAACAGTCCTACTTTTAGTTTTGTTATTTTTGTGCTTCGCAGCGGGAGTGTTTGCTCAGGTGCAGCTCGAGGCTCCAAAGGCGCTCAAGAATCCCGATCCCGAATACCCTGTAGAGGCCGGAACGCTCGGCTATGGCAGCAAGGTCATTGTATACGTTAAGGTCAATAAGAAAGGTAAGGTCTCGGTCATGAATGCTTTCGGCCCGGCAGCACCATGCTCAAAGCTTGACGATTCGCGGATCGACAAGATTAGAGGAGCCGTCGTAGACGCTGCAAAACTGGCCCAATTTGAAACGCCGTTAAAGGACGGCAAGCCGACCGATATCGAAATGTCTATAACCTATGCGTTCGATGCGTCGGGTAAGCCTGTGCATGGCCGTGTTCCGAGCGGAAAGGTGGTTGAGGGCGGTATACTGCAGGGGCGAGTTAAGTATCTGGCGAGACCCGAGTATCCGTCGGCAGCTAGGGCAAACCGCGCTTCAGGCGCTGTTCCCGTCGGTGTTTTGGTAGACGTCGATGGCAAAGTTATCGCCGCTGCCGCTGTCGGCGGTCATCCGCAACTTATGTATTCAGCCGCTAAGGCGGCATGTGCATCAAGTATTGAACCCGTTTCCCTGAGCGGCGTTCCCGTTCAGGTCAATGGCATCATAACCTACAACTTTGTACCTTAAATATTAGACGTTCTTAAGCCGACTTTTCCGTTTCCCC
>JACMMN010000352.1 GCA_014379075.1 Pyrinomonadaceae bacterium
CTGTCCAACCTCCTGGCGGCGAAGCAAAGCTAAACCAAACTTTGCCGATAATTTCACTCGTACTGGGCATTGTTTCGCTTTGTTGTTATATTTCCCCGATCACGGGACTAGCTGCCCTCATCACGGGTTATCTTGGCATGAAAAACGTTAAGAACGACCCGAATGCTTACGGGGGCAAGACATTGGCATTGGTTGGAATGATTCTCGGAGGGCTCTTTTTCCTTGTGGGGGCGACTTACTATATTTTAACAATCCTGGTTTACGCCGGGGTCTTGGGAGCCTCGTTGTTTCAAGGATTTTAGTTAGATTTTGAAAGTATGAATCAATACCCAAATCCGAATCGCCAACTTAATCAGACATTGGCAATAGTTTCATTGGTTCTCGGCATTGTCGGCTTGATAGGCTGTGCCGGGCTGACCGGGCCGGTCGCTCTTATCACGGGATTTATGGCTAGAAAAAAAGTCTCTCAAAATCCAATGGAATACGGCGGAGACGGTATGGCATTGGCCGGAATAATAACCGGAGCCGTCGGCACCGTTATATTGCTGCTGGTCATTCTCTATATGATCTTTGTATTCGGCGTAATTGGAATCTCCATTCTCAACAGTTAGTATCGGTTTAGAAACGATCATCTCATGTCATTAATCACAGAAGTCATTCAATCGACCGTCGCGGTTTTAAAGGGGATGAAGCGGACTCTGTCCGAGATCCCGCGCGAGAAATGGACGGTGCAGTACCCGGACGTGCCGATCACGGTGCAGCCGCGTTATCGCGGGCAGCACTTGCTTCACGTCGACGAACTCGGTAAGGAAAAGTGTGTCGCTTGTTACCTGTGTGCGGCAGCATGTCCTTCGGACTGCATTTACATCGAAGCCGAGACAGACCCGCGTCCTTATGAAGAACGTATAGGCCGCGACGAGCGCTATGCGAAGGTTTATAACATCGACTACGGACGCTGCATATTTTGCGGCTTCTGCGTCGAGGCGTGCCCGAAGGACGCCATTACGCACGGTTATAACTTCGAGCTTTCCGTTTATAATCGCGCCGACCTGTTGAAAACGAAGGAAGATCTGCTGATCACCAGCCAGAAACAATCGAAGAATTACCGGGTCGCGCTTTCGAGCGAAGACGTGGATTCGGAATATAAAGAAGTTTAGTGCAGAAGCCGGACCGTTAGGAAGGGCTTTATCTTTAACCAGAAGAAAAAGCCTTCCTAATGGTCAGGCTTCCGCCAATAAGACGTGGACACATCAGACCTCCCGCCTACTCAAAAGGGAAGACATCATGAATTGCGGGCGCGGGGTTTGCGTGAATTCGCCGGGCTGCTCCGGGACGAACAGCGGCTCGATCCTTTCAAACTTGCCCAGTATGCAAAGCTTTTGGTTGCGTCTTTCGACCGGATCGAGCCGCTTCTGACAGAGGAGACTCGTGCGGAGCTGATCGGAAAGGGAAAAGATAAATGGTCGGGTGGAGCGGCGTCGCGGACACTGCCCGACGGCCGAAGACTGATAATTCTTAATCCCACTCACGGCAAAAACCGGCAGAATGCTACACTTATGGAAGAAGTTTGTCACGTTTTTCTTGGCCATAAACCGAGCCGCCTGGCAATCGAAAAACGTGATAAGGCCGGAAATATTATCGCTCGTGATTATCACGCCGAGATCGAAGAAGAAGCTTACGGGACGGGCGCCGCAGCTCTCGTGCCCTATCGGGCCTTGAAAGGGTTTGTCGAACAAGGTAAGACCGCTGCTGAGATCGCACGGCATTTCAACGTCAGCCGGGCGCTTATAGAATATCGAATTAAGGTGTCGAAGCTATGGGATTCCTATAAAGAAAATATTTTTCAAACGGTTGATAGGCCGAAGCCTTACCGTTAGGAAGGGCTTTATTCGAGGCACGGCAATAGAAGCCCTTGATAACGGTCAGGCTTACGCAAAAGAAATGATCGATTCCCAACATCAGGTATCCGTTCCCGATCCCGAGCTTTCAAACGAAGATAAGCTGCGGATGTTGCTCGATATCACAAAAAAGATCAGTCGGTCTCTAGACCTTGAAGAGGTTCTTAACCTAGTCATGGATACGCTCGGTTCGCTGCTGCCGTACGATGCGGCCGGGATATATTTGATCGAGACCAGTTCGGATGACGGCGATCCATATATCTTTAAATCAAAGGTCATACGCGGTTATGAGATCAGTTTTGAGCTGATCGAGCCCCGCTTAAAATTGGGCGAAGGCTTTCTGGGGCGTGTGGCTCAAAGCGGCCAGGCGATCATTTCACCCGACGTAAGCCTTGATCCGCGATATTTCGCGGCACGGAAGCGCACGAAATCCGAGATGATCGCTCCTATTGTCTCGAACGACAAGGTGATCGGTGTTTTCGACCTCGAAAGCGATACCTTGAACGCCTATGACGAAGATGATCTTTCGGTTTTGCAGCTTCTGACGTCTCATGTCGCGATCATTATCGAAAAGGTTGAACTGCACGATCAACTGGTGGAAAAGAAGCGTATGCAGGCGCAGCTCGAGATCGCACGGCAGGTGCAGCTTGAACTTCTTCCCGATCACGATCCGGGCATGGAGAATTTTGATATAAGCGCCTATGTATTTCCGACCGAAGAAGTTTCCGGCGATTATTACGATTGGGTAAAGATATTCGACGACCAGATCGGCATCGTGGTCGCTGACGCTGTCGGAAAGGGAATTCCCGCCGCGCTCCTAATGGCTTTTCTACGGGCCTCGCTCCGGGCGGGTGTGCAGGTCGGTTACGCCCCGCATATCGCGTTGTCGAAAGTCAGTAACTTGCTTTGGGATTCGGTCGAAGATCATCAGTTTATCACCGCGATCTACGGAATATTGGACGCAACGAACCGGACATTCGTTTATTCCAACGCAGGACATAATCCGCCGCTGCTTATTAAGCCGGACGGCGAATATCGCTTTGTCGAATACGGCGATACGCCGCTCGGAATGTTCCTCGACGCGCGTTACCACCAACACTTTATCCGTTTTGAGATCGGGCAGGTCATGGTCGTTTATACCGACGGTATAACCGAAGCAGCCAATGAAGCGGGCGAAGAATTCGGCGAAGACCGCTTCGCAAAAAGTGTGCTTGCGTGCATCGGTCTTCCTGCGAAGAAGATGGTCGATCATATAAGAAAGGACGTGGCGGATTTTACGGAGAGGAAATTTCTGGATGATGACGGAACATTGTTTATCGTGAAAGCCATTTGACGCAACGTCAAGCGTGAATCGGGCGGGAAAGGCGACAGCTATTGAGCGTGCTCGGTGAAGTGCGAATCGCTTGCTTAATAACACACACTCTGCACGTGACAGTTTAAAACTGAAGAACGCGGCTGCGTTCAAATGTTTGAATCACCTTCCGCGTTCCTTCAGTTTATTGGAAATTGTATAAGTGTGGAGTCCAACTCAGTGAGCTTTTGCCGATGTGTGCATCATATCGCCGCCGGGCACGACAGGTGTTCGGTAGTCTCCATAGTTTATCTTTTCATTTTCGGTGGAAAAGGCATAGATATCAAATCCGTAGGCATCGAGAAAATCCGTCAACTCCTGTGAGCGGTTGAGATAAATCGTTTCAGCAAAGCCCAATTCCGCTCGAATCTCAAGCAGGCGTTCCACCACCTCAAGAGGTGCAAAACATTGTGTAGGATCTTTGAAGGTAGCCATAGAAAAGTTTACTGATTCCATTTTGTCCCGGTCACCTACCCGGACAGCTATTATGATTACGTCCGCTCGATAAAGGTTGTTCAGTATTTTCACGAAGAAGGTAAAAACACCTGCCTTAATGTATTGATGAAAAAAGTTGAAATTTTTGCCGATACAACCTAAGATTAATGGAAGTCATCAAGGAGATAATATGAAAAATAAATTTTCTCGCTTATTTACAGGTTCGCTTGCCATAATGGTGCTTGCCTGTGCTGCGATTGCGCAAAATAATGGAATCGCGTCCGCAGCCGGGGACAAATATGTTATTTCCGCAAAAGCCGGCGGCGTTAATTTTGTTGAAGGGGCTGTTTCGATCGCAAAACAAGAAGGAAGAAGCGGTATTTTACTTAAAGGCGACAGGCTCGAGATCGGTGACCGCGTGTCGACCGGTGCCGACGGGAAAGTTGAAATACTGTTAAATCCCGGTTCGTTCCTGCGTCTCGGCGGCAACTCCTCGTTCGAATTCAAGACGACGTCGTTGGATGATCTGCAGGTAAACGTCCAAGCGGGAAGCGCGATCTTTGAAGTGTTCGCCGCCGAAGATTTCACGGTCAGCGTAAATGTCCCAAACACGAAATTCCATTTGATCCAGTCAGGTATATATCGCGTCGATGTCTCTAAGGACGGTACAGGAACCATAGAAGTGTGGAAAGGCAAGGCCGAACTTGCCGACGCTAAGGGTACCGTTGTCAAAGGCGGCCGCGAAGCGAGCCTGGCCGGCGGAAACGCTGCGATCGCAAAATTTGACCGCGATGACAAAGACGATCTAGAGACGTGGAGCAAAGCCCGCTCGAAAGCGCTGGCTAAAACTTCCGCATCGCTGGACCGCAGGCAAATGCGCACATCGTTGATGCATTCTTTCCTTGGCCGGCAGTGGAACATGTATGATTCGTTCGGACTGTGGGTTTTTGATCCGTTAGGCCTTAATTATTGTTTCCTTCCCTTCGGATACGGATGGCAGTCGCCATATGGTTACGGATTCGGAAATCACATCGGCTGGTATAATCTGCCGCCAGTCGTTTATTATCCGCCTTCAACGGTAACGCCGAATAATACCGGACGTCGGGGAAATGGAACTCGGGCAGTACCGAGCCCCGATTCGGCGCGAACATCTCGCCGTGACGAAGTTCCGCCGTTTGTGAGAATACAAGGCAACACCTCAAGCAGGGTTGGCGTTCGTCAATCGCCGCTTCCGTCCTTTGATGATGAACGCGGGCCGGTCTATTCGCCGCCTGTGAGAATTGCTCCGCCCATTAGCAACTCAAGTGCTAAACCGAGTCGGCCATAGTTTAATCTTGATAAAAAAGGTCGGGAGACTTAAAAGTTCTCCCGACCTTTTTTATTTTAAAAGAAGATGAAGCGTCGCGGCCGTTTCGGGTACGGGAATCACTGGTTGAAAATAGGGTTCCAGAATAAGAAGTACGGACTGCAAACCATTGAAAATAGTATGTAGGATGATACATGGAAGCAGGTTGCCGGTGCGGACCCTGATCATGGTCAATATCAGGCTGAGCAGGACAAGGAGAAAGATCGTCGACGAACTTTCCATGTATTGCGGCACGTGAACCAGAGTGAATATCGCAGTGACGACGATAACAGCTATAGGAACACCGAACCGGCGTTGGAATGCGGAATATAAAATCCCCCTGTAAACGACTTCTTCGACCAGCGGTGCAGTAAATGTAGCCATAAACGCGACGATGAATACCGCGGCCCGCGAGCTTTTCAAAATCCTGTTCAGCTCGGTTTCTTGGGCCGGAAAATAATTATCCACCGCAATCGCGAAAGCAAAAAATATTATAAGGATCAGCAGATAATACCACCAACGCATGCCGCCCGCTTTCCAGCCAAGTGTTTGCCGAAAAGAATATTTCCGCATTGCTGTAACTACGAGCCACGCCAGCAGCAGCGTGAAAATGTGGGCCGGAATCACAGCAACGATCTGAAGAATAATTGCGGTTGGATCGGTTTTGGCGAACTCGAGCATGAGCAGCTGATTTTCAAATCGGCCGCTCAAAGTCACCAGGTAAGGCAGTAGAAAGATCGCCGGGAAAATTATGATCGCCAGGACGCTCGCGGCCCAGACGCCGAATGCCACCCAACCACTCCACGGCGGATCGTTCGGTGTCGGCGGCATTTCTTCCTGAGCGGGATCGTCCTGCCAGGATTCGAAGTTTTCTATTGGTTCGGCTTTAATGTTTTCCACGGGTGAGAGTTTAGCGAAATCGGCGGCAACTTCCAAGTTTCGAGTTTCGACTCTTGATAGTTCCACGAAATCGATATAATCTAGAATCCCGTGGAGCAACGCGGGAACAATCCCCAACAAAATGTGATCGCAATAATCCCGGCACGGTTCGCTTCGACCCGTTTGCCCGCGAAATTGCTGCTTGATATTTGCGGTAAACCTCTGCTCCTGCACACTTTAGACCAGGCGAAAAAAGCCGCGAACGTTTCACGTGTAATCGTTGCGACCGATGACGAGCGAATTTTTGCGGTTGTGAGAGCCAACGGCGATGAGGCCGTTATGACGTCACCCGGCCATCAATCGGGCAGCGACCGGATCGCGGAAGTGGCCGAAAGCCTGCCGGAAAATTCGATAGTGGTTAACGTGCAGGGTGACGAGCCGTTAATATCGCCGCGTACGATCGAAAAAACCATAGATGCGATTTTATTCGACGCGACGGTAGATATTTCGACGGCTTCGGAGAACTTCGAGAATTTTGAAGACCTGCTGAACCCAAATGTCGTAAAGGTCGTGACGGATTCGAATGGCTTCGCGTTATATTTTTCACGTGCTCCGATCCCGTTTCCGCGTGAAGCCGTGATGATGCACGGAAGCCTTGAAAATATTCGTGGCTCCGTTCCTACGCTGCTTTCGTGTTATCGAAAGCATGTTGGTATTTACGCATATCGCCGCGAACATCTTTTAAAATTCACTCAAATGGAGCAAACTGTACTTGAGCAAACGGAAATGCTCGAACAGCTTCGAGCGTTGGAAAACGGGGCGAAAATTAAAGTTGTCGAGGTCGATGAAAGTTCAGTGAGCGTCGATACACAAGCGGATTTTGATAAGGTTTTGGAGATTCTGGAAAATCGCAAATATAAAATCTAAAATCGCAAATTTCTAATATGTCGGATTGGATCGGACTGATATTTTTTGTTTTGCTCGTGGTTGGCATTATCGCCGGCCTAAAACTGCTTGCAAAACCGCAGACGCGGACATCCGAGGAATTCGAGCGGAACGCTGCCGAGGGAACGACCGGACTCGGGGCGAGCATGAACGCATTGCATGAACTGATGAACCCCGAGGCCGCAAAAGCCAAAGAAACTATCACACAAATGAAAGAAGGTCGTTATCAAAAGAAAAAACACGAAGGGAAAGCAGGCGATGACGCGGATACCGGACGACTAGATGACGAAGAAGAGCTAGCGGGTGGATGAATTTGAAGTGACGATCGCTTTGATTATTAAAATTGCGGATTGAAGTCCGCGTTCCAAAATTATGACAAAATATATATTCGTAACAGGCGGTGTGGTATCGAGTTTGGGAAAAGGCCTGGCGGCGGCGAGCATCGGTTGTTTGCTCGAGGCGCGTGGGATGAAGGTCCAGATGATGAAGCTCGATCCCTACATAAACGTCGATCCGGGTACGATGTCGCCGTTCCAGCACGGTGAAGTTTATGTGACCGACGACGGGGCCGAAACCGACCTTGACCTCGGACATTACGAAAGGTTCACTCACGCCAAGCTTTCGCAGGCGAACAACTGGACGAGCGGACGCATTTATCTTTCGGTCATCGAAAAAGAAAGGCGTGGCGATTATTTAGGCAAGACCATTCAGGTTATCCCGCATATTACGGACGAAATTAAAAAAGCCGTTCGCACTGTGACGGAAACTCACGAACCTGATGTTCTGATCGTCGAGATCGGCGGCACCGTCGGCGACATCGAATCGCTGCCGTTTATGGAAGCGATTCGCCAAATGGGGAACGAAGAAGGCCGCGGCAACGCAATATTCATTCATGTAACGCTTGTTCCATACATAGCAGCCGCCGGTGAACTGAAAACGAAACCAACGCAGCACAGCGTCCGCGAGCTTCGCGAGATCGGTATTGCGCCTGACATTCTGCTGTGCCGATCTGACCGGCCGCTTTCGATGGATCTCCGACGCAAAATTGCCTTGTTTTGCAACGTTCAGGAGAATGCCGTAATTTCCGCACTCGATGTGCCGACGATCTACGAGGTGCCGCTCGCGTTTCACGAACAAAGCCTCGACCAGCTTATTATTAATGACCTGAATCTCAATGAAAAATTTCCGAGCGTCGAGCTGAAAAGCTGGCGAAAACTTGTTTCGACGATCAAGGACCCGAGCGAAGGAACGGTAAAGATAGCGATCGTCGGCAAATATGTGGAACTAGAGGATTCGTATAAGTCGCTGCGGGAGGCGTTGACACATGCCGGAGTTGCGAATAACCTTCGCGTGAATGTGCAGTGGATCGAGTCCGAAAACCTGATCAAAGAAGGCTATGAGGCCGATCTGCAGGATTATGACGCGATACTGGTTCCAGGCGGCTTCGGAAAACGCGGCATCGCCGGAATGCTGAAGGCGATCAAATATGCACGGAAATCTGGTACTCCTTATTTCGGCATTTGCCTGGGAATGCAGACGGCGTGCATCGAATTCGCAAGAAGCGTCTGCGGGTTGCGTGATGCTGATTCAACCGAATTCAATGAGGAAACTCCGTTTCCCATTATTTTCAAGCTGCGCGACCTGGTCAATGTCGAGGAACTCGGCGGAACGATGCGGCTCGGTGAATGGTTTTGCGATTTGAAGGAAAATTCGCTGGCCCGTGAAGTTTATAAAGGAGCCGAACAAATTGGTGAACGCCACCGTCACCGCTACGAATTCAACCCCGAATTTCGTACCGTATTGGAAAAAGAAGGCCTATTTTTCAGTGGTGTTTCGCCTGACGGGAAATTCGTCGAAATGATCGAGTTGCCGCGCGATCAGCATCCGTTTTTTATCGCCTGCCAGTTTCACCCCGAATACAAATCGAAACCGCTCGATGCCCATCCACTGTTTGTCTCATTCGTCGAGGCGGCCTGGAAGAATCGCCTGAACAGCGAAAATCTAAAGCACGATGTTACCAGCGACAAACAAATGGAAATGCCGGAACGCAGCGAGGTCACAAGCGACGAATAGACTGTGCGATAAAACATGATGCTCAGGATGGATAGGATTTGTATTGTTCGGAAATCCTGATTATCCTGAACTCCTGTTAGATAACGTTATGAGTGAGATAAATAGATTTCAAGCCGGCGATGTGACGTTCGGAGACGGCCGACTGGCGTTCATCCTCGGCCCGTGCGTCGTTGAGTCTTCGCAGCATGCGCTTTTTATGGCGCAGGAAATTAAGGATATTTGCGGGAATGTAGGTGTTGATTTCGTTTATAAATCATCTTTTGATAAGGCCAACCGCAGTTCGATCGAGAGTTTTCGCGGGCAGGGAATGGAGTTCGGGCTGGAGATTTTGGAGCAGGTCAAGGCTGAGATCGGCGTTCCGGTTATTACGGATGTTCACGAGACGTGGCAGGTTGAGAGAACGGCCGAGGTTGCCGATATTCTGCAAATCCCGGCGTTTCTTTGTCGTCAGACCGATCTTTTGGTCGAATCGGCGAAATCGGGCAAGGCTGTAAATGTTAAAAAAGGCCAGTTTCTGTCGCCATGGGATGCGAAAAATATTGTCGATAAGCTGCGTGAAGCGGGCTGCGAAAAAATTCTTTTAACGGAACGCGGATCGAGCTTTGGATATAATAATCTGGTTGTCGATCTTCGCTCGTTTCCTGTAATGCGTTCGTTCGGCGTGCCGGTGGTTTTCGACGTGACGCATTCGCTGCAATTGCCGGGCGGGCTGGGCAAGGCAACCGGCGGGCAGTCCGAATACATCGAAAACTTTGCCCGTGCCGGCGTCGCCTGCGGTGTCGATGCCGTTTTTATGGAAGTCCACGATAACCCGGCAAAAGCTCCGAGCGACGGGCCGAATCAACTGCCTCTGACAAGATTGGAAAAATTGTTGACAAAACTGAAAGCCATTCACGAACTCGTCACGGAAAATTAACGGCGGATACGCATAGATGAAAAAAATCTTTAATTCAGTTATCACGCTTGCATTCTTTATTGCTCCTGCATTTGCGCAGGACGAAGCACGAATTTCCGCGACCTGGCAGGTGCAGAAATACGACATCACCGCTTCGCTGCCGCAAAACGAAACCGATCGCAGCATGACGGTAAAGGCGAAGATCGACCTTAAGAATGTTTCTGCCCGGCCGGCGTCGACGCTGACCCTGCGTATCGGGAGTTCCGCGGAAATTTCCGCGGTAAATATAAACGGCTCGGCTGTCGACTTTACAAAGGGCGAAGAGAAGGTAAATTCGGCGACCAGTTTACAAAGAGTCGTTATTCGCATTCCGTCCGTTCAGTCGCAGGGAAATCTTTCGGCGGTTGTCGATTACAAATTGACGGTGAAGGAAAATTCGGGTTTGAGCGCAGTTTCGCCGGCCGGTTCACAGTTTTTGCCTACTTCGTTTTGGTATCCGACGCCGAATAGCTGGTATTTTGCACGCGGTGCGGACTATGCACCTTTTCGATTGACGGTAAATTCTTCATCCGGCCAGAGTGTGATTTCATCCGGAAGGTCGGAGGCGGCGAATACCTTCGACCAAAAACTCGGGGTCCAGCCGATGTTCGTTTCGGGCAGTTGGGACGCAGCGAATGTGGAAGGCATTTCGGTACATTATCTGAAAGGTTCGGGAGCGGAGGAACAGAAACGAGCGGTTGAACTCGCCGCTCTTGCCGCTGAAGCGAAGGCATTCACGGCGAAACTGCTCGGCAATGCGCCGGACGTACCGATCCGCATAGTTTCAATGAAACGGGGCGGCGGTTTTTCGAGCGGCGGCACCATCTTTGTCGACGACAGCGTTTTCAGGCGAAGCAAGATCGATTCCCAGACCGCGATGAACGTCGCGGATGCGGTCGCAAAAATATGGCTCGGAAATTCCATCGCGGTAAACGGCGATGGCTACGGCGTCATCCGCGAAGGCCTGACCAAATTCATAGCGACCCAATTTCTGGAAAGCAAGTATGGAAAGGATATTGCGGACGTCGAGCGTTTGCGGCAGCGCACCGCTTATGCTGCGGTGGCCGCACGTGATTCGCCTTTGAATATTGTGTCGCCGCTCGACGATTATTATTATCCCGAGGTCGCCAATAAAGGTGCGATGATCTGGCGAATATTAGTGAAGAAAGTCGGGCAGGATGAGTTTTTCAACACGATCCGCACCAATGCTCAGGACGGCAGCCTCTCGCTGACAGAGCTACGCTCGGCATTTTCGCCGCATAAAGAATTTCTTGATCACGCATTAGACCAGGTAACGGAGACCAATCTACAGGCAGGCTTGCCGCAGGTTGCCGGCGGGGAAACTAAAATAGCATTGCGGAACGCCGGCGGAATTGATACCACCGTTACAGTCACGGCGGCGTTAGCAAACGGCGAGAAGATGTCCGCTCCGACGACCATTAAGGCAAAGAGCTATGGAGAGGTGATCTTCAAGACTACCGCCAAAGTGATGCGTGTCGAGATCGACTCCGAAAAACTTTATCCGCAAACGAATTATTCCGACGATGTCGCTCCCAGGGAAGTAACGGACAGCGATCTTTTGCTTGGGGTAAAGCGGGCCTTCGATAAACAGGAATTCGCGAATGCGGAAAGTGTCGCCCGCATCGTTCTCCGCGAATTTCCGCGTTTTGACGATGTTAGGGTTTTGCTCGCCCGATCGCTGCTCGCTCAGGGTAAAAATGCGGATGCCGAAAAAGATTTTCGCGCGATTCTGGATGAGAAACTCCCGTCGTCACGCAGCATTGCATGGGCGAATGTCGGGCTTGGCGAGATCTCCGCGAAGAATGGACAGAATGCCCAGGCCGTAAAATTTGCCGAGGAAGCTATTCAGGCGGATGCCGAATACGGAGCGAGCCTGGCCGCTCGTGCGGTTCGTAAAAGATCGAATACGGCCCCGTCGGCTGACGAGAGCGTAAAGGCCTTTTTTGCTCAGTTCGATAGATCGGCAGTGTCGAACCGAAAAGCGGAACTCGACGCAATGGCAGTACCGGGTGAAACCGCGAAATTCGTCAGCGGCATCTCCGGCCAGACGGTCGAGTGGAAAACCGATGTTCTATACGTCGACAAGATCGATTCAAACACTGTTCTCGTGGAAACTGCCTTAGCGATCAAACTCCTGAACCGTGAACCCGAAACCGGAACGGCGGTCTTTCGCCTTTCGAAGGTAGGCAATGCGTGGAAACTTAGCGCGGTGGATATTTTTGAGGTCCGATGATTTCAATGAATAACTTGCTTATTGTTAAAGGCGCAATATTGACCCATCTTTTATGCTGTTGAGACTCGCGGTAAATTAACAAAATCGAATAGGGAGTGACTTATTTCAGCTATTGACCTGCCTTTGGCAACAAAATCGATAAAGCTAATATTAATGGACTGTGACGGAGTACTTACCGATGGGCGACTCTATTTTTCCGAGCGCGGCGAGGAGTTGAAGGTTTTTCATGTTCGTGATGGGCAAGGGCTTGTGATGTGGCATAAGGCAGGGTTTCGCTCCGGCATTATTTCGGGCAGGGATGCCGGTCAGATCATAAGTAAAAGAGCGGCGGAGCTCGGCATGCATTTTGTTAGGGTCAACTCGTCGGATAAGGTCAGGGACTTTGAAGAGATTATTGCCGAAGCAGGAGTTTTGCCCGAAGAGGTTGCGTTCGTAGGCGACGATATCGGTGATACCCGCTTAATGGAAAAAGTCGGAATGGCGGTCGCTGTCGCCGACGCGGTTGAGGAAGTTCGTGCGACCGCTCATTTCATAACGAAGGCGAACGGCGGCTTTGGGGCGATTCGTGAAGTGATCGACTTATTATTGAAATTGAAAGTTTAGCCCCTTTTATTTCACTAATAAACCGATCGAGGCCAACTGCGAGAGGACCTTATCGATAGATCCGCGGAGCTCTTTTTCATAATCCGTCCGCGGCACGCCGTCATTTTCAAAAAGTTTCGCCATCGCAACAGCCAGATCCGCCCGGTCCCGGCTGCCATCGAGTAATGCTAAAAGCTGCATTACATAATTGCCTTCGGGCTTTATGTTCACTCCTGTTAGGGTCCTCAAAGCGTCACTATGACGCCGGACCTGCCACCTGGTGAAGGAGCTGGCTTCCGGAAACTCGCCGGCTTCGGAAGCGAATACGGAC
>JACMMN010000353.1 GCA_014379075.1 Pyrinomonadaceae bacterium
GGCAAGCCGGCATTCGGTGTCGGGCCGGGCAACGTGCCGGTCTTTATCGAACGCACGGCGAATATTTCAAAAGCAGTTTCCGATATTTTGACCAGCACGTGTTTCGATAATGGAACCATCTGCGCCTCCGAGCAGTCGGTCGTGGTCGATGCTCCCGTCGAGACTCAGGTTCGTGAGGAATTCAAGGCCCAGGGTGCTCATTTCCTAAATGAGTCCGACGCTGAAGCAGTTGCAAGAATACTGCTCACGCCGCAGCGAACGCTAAATCCCGGAATCGTGGGTAGATCGGCTGAATATATTGCGAACCTTGCGGGGATTTCCGTGCCGAGCGGCACACGCTGCTTGCTGGCCGATTGTGCGGGTGTCGGGCGCGACTATCCCTGGTCGATCGAGAAGCTTTCGCCAACCTTGGCATTTTTCGTAGCGGACGGTATCGACAGCGGAGCCAACCGCTGCGAAGAAATTCTCCAGTTCGGCGGCATGGGGCACACCGCCGGAATGCATACGCAGAGCCGCGAGGCCGCGATTCGTTACGGCCAGCAGATGCCGGCGTCGAGAGTAGTCATTAATTC
This sequence comes from Pyrinomonadaceae bacterium, assembly GCA_014379075.1. Taxonomy (GTDB): domain Bacteria; phylum Acidobacteriota; class Blastocatellia; order Pyrinomonadales; family Pyrinomonadaceae; genus OLB17. Next base: position 573 of record JACMMN010000353.1, read on the forward strand.
ACCGACTACGCACGGAGCCATCGGATTTTCAACCGATCTGCCGCCGTCCATGACGCTCGGCTGCGGTTCGTGGGGTGGAAATGTAACCTCCGACAACGTTTCGCCGATACATTTGATGGATATCAAGCGGGTTGCGTTCGAGACGAAACCGGTGAACAAGGCAGTTGCCGGCGGTGAGGTGCGGGTGGTCAGTAACGAGTCGAGCGTAAGAAACTCACAGCCCTCGAAACGGGAACAGATCGCGGAGCTTGTCGATAGGTTTTTGAGCCAGAAGCTTGCGGAAGTTCCGCCAACTCCGGCCCCGGTCGAAAAACCCGCGGAGCCGGTTTCGCAAACTGATTCGCCGGTGAAAACGGTCATTCATGAATTGCGGCCGCAGTCGCTGACCGAAAATGGGGCGAGTCATATACCGGTCGATTTCGTGAGTGAAACGGACGTCAGGACGGCGATAGATAAAGGCCTCAAGATCTACATAACCGCCAAGACGATACTTACTCCGTCGGCACGGGATCTTGGTGAGGAAAAAGAAGTTTTTGCCAGGGTTTGACGCGTCGCTGTCGGATGGTCGAACCGCCCGCTCAGTGCACGAAATTACTCTGCTAAGTGCGAGACGCACAGCTGTAACGCGGGCGTTACACTATTAATTTATGAAAGCCTTTTTATCGGCAGTTATAACCGCTGTCGTGTTTTCAATGAATCTCGCTGCTCAACAGCAAAACGAAGCCACAAGGCCGGCGGCGGTTGAGACTCTTTCCGTGAGCTACGGAATAGTGGTCGATAATTCGGGTTCGTACCGGCTGCTTCTCGATAAGATCACGAAACTCACCGCCGATCTGGTTGAGGATAACAGATCCGAAGACGAAACCTTTTTAGTCACATTCGTTTCATCGGAAAAGGTCGTGCTTCGCCAGGATTTCACGATCCGAAAGGGTGACATCCACGATGCCGCCGATAATATGTATATCGAAGGCGGGTTGACCGCGATTCTCGACGCGGTCAAATTCTCGGCCGAGCATCTGGCCGCAAATGCCAGAACTGAACCCGGGCGTTCGAAGGCCTTAGTGTTGATAACGGACGGCGATGAGCGTAAGAGCGTTTCCAGCATCGACGACGTTCTGAAAGTTCTTAAAGGTGCGAAGATCCGCGTGTTCGTGATCGCGATCGCCGACGGCAAAATTTATACGAAGGTCATCGACAGATTGACGAAGGAAACGGGCGGGACAAAATATCTGCCAAAGACGAGCGACGAGATCACTGCTGCCGTGAAGGAACTCAACGCCGCTATCCGTAAGAATTAGATTTTACCGAGTAATGGCTGAAATTGTGATCGAAACTATGGTTTGTGATGCTTGCGGGGCCGACATCCGCGATGGCTCGGTATTTTGCTATAACTGCGGCGAAACGGTAGTTCAAACGCCGGTTGAGGAACCTCCGAAATCCGGTAAGAACGGCGATAAAGCGCAAATGAGCGATCCGGCAGGCAGTGAGTTCGAAAAACGGCCGGTAAATGCAGAGCCCGAGAAACTCAGATCGGCGGCTTCTTTGCGAAAACGGTCAAAAGCCTATAACCGCAAGCCCGCCGAATTCGTCTGGGAAAAGCGTTCGGGCCCGTCGCCGGCATTCACCATTGTGACGATCATTCTGTTGATCTTTACGGGCATTCTGCTTTTTTTTGCATTTTATCTTCGGTAGCGTCGGGGATATTAGTATCAGTGATGGCGAAAACTTTTAGAAACCGGTTATAATTGCGAAGGGTAAATTATGCAAGCACTTGGAATGGTCGAATGCATGGGGCTGGTCGCGATGATCGAGGCGGCGGACGCTATGGTCAAATCGGCTAATGTAACGCTGATCGGCTATGAAAAGGTAGATGCCGGGCTGGTGACCGCGATAGTACGAGGCGAGGTTGGAGCGGTCAAAGCGGCTGTGGATGCCGGAGCCGCCGCTGCCCGCCGGGTCGGAACCGTCACCGCCGTCCATGTGATCCCACGCCCGCACGACGAAGTAAGCGACGGTATTCCCGTCATCGACACCGGCGAAACGAACCGCAAGAAGATCTCCGGCTCAGTGCCTGAATAATATTAGGCTGGAACGCAGGCAGCCTGCCTGTTTGAGCGTAAAAACCGCGAACAACCTGTTTTTCCAGATAGGCGTTTATACGGCTAGCTTCTCGCATCGGAGACTCCGCGTGCAGGCAGGCTGCCTGCGTTCCAGCGGATCATTTCGGATTTTTTACAGTCTGAACCGGCGCCTGCAATGTCGGGGTCGCGCCTTCCACGGCTATTCTGCCTGTTCGTGTGACCGCGATCCGTTTTTGTTTGTTTGGCCCATCGTCCACCACGACCTTGATATTGCGGAACGAACCGTCGTTTCTGTCGTTTGACGGAATATAGCCGAGTGAATACTGCAATCGCAGCTCGCTGCCGATCTCGGTTGCAAGGCCGGCCAGTTCGGCAATGTCATTAGGGAAATAAGACTTCCCGCCGGATTCCGTGGCCATCCTTTCGAGAAAGGCCTTGGCCTTGCCCTGCGGGCTTTTTGATATAAATCCGCCTTCCTTGCTGAGATCGCCGACGAACCCGATGGTATAGATCTGAACGTCGGTTTCGCGCAGCATCTCGAATAACTGGGCTTCGTTGTAGTAGCTGTCGCGGTCTTCGCCATCCGAAACAACAACTAGGGCGCGGCGTTTCCGGTCGTTTCCACGCGTCTTTTCGTATTTGTCTACCTGTTCGGCCGCAAGATATACGGCGTCTATGATGGCCGTCTGCCCACCTTCTATAAACAGGTTTTCCAGAGCGTCGTTAAGATCGGTCTTATTGGCCGTAAAAGCCTGTTCGATGCTTATCTTGTCGCGGCTGACGAACCGTATAATGCTCGTTTCGTCGTCAGGGCGATTGGTATTTACCAATATCTTCCCGGCTTCGATGACCTTTTCAAGCTGGTGGCGAAGCGACCCCGAATTATCGACGACCAATGCGTAATTCGTCGGCACCTCGGATTTCGAGAAAAACTCTATCTTCTGCGGCACATTGTCCTCGAAGATCTTGAATTCGGCTTGTTGAAGCCCGTTTACCGGACGATTATTACGGTCTATGACCCGGACACTGAGATTGACAAGTTCGGTATCGACCTTTATCACCTCGTCTTCGTCGTTGATCTTCGGCGGTGTTGCCGAAGGTATGGGCAAAGCGGCGGGTGGTGTAGGTGTTGCCTTAGCCTGAACGGTTTGGGCAGCGGCATCACCGGCATCAAGCACAAAACTCGAAAGCCCGACACAAAAGACCGCCGCACTGAAACATAACAAAATTCTTTTCATTTTTTCTCAAACCAATGTCTATTTATAATTCGCCTGCGGGGTTGCATAGTAGCCCTCGCGGCTGCGAACTGTTAGACGCGGCAAACCGCGTGGAGGTTTGACCTTAGTTTTGACCTTTCGCCATTTTCCGTCAAGGCGAAAATCGGTGGGCGTGTAACCTATCGAATACTGATGTCGAAGCTCCAGAGCTATCCGCTCAAAGATCTCGTCCATTTCTATATCGCTTGTCGGGTAAAACGACTTTCCGCCGGTAACGGATGTCAGTTCGTCAAGAAAAGCCTGTCCCTGCATTCCCAGGGCACTTCCTGCATCGCCGCCGTTGATTATTCCCACGGCATACGTAACAACATCCGATTCCTTCATCAACCGCCGGACCTCACCGAAATTATATCGCGACGCATTGTCCTGCCCGTCGCTGATAATAAGCAAGGCCCGTTTCTGGTGGCTTCCACGCGTTACCTTTTCGATCCCGAGATATACGGCGTCGTAAAGCGCGGTATTCTGTTTTGGAGCGACGAGCGTCAGTTTTTGAAGAAGCGCTTCGCCATCACGTGTCCGGTCGAGTAAAAGCTGTGCACGGTTATTAAAGGCGATAAGGAAATATTCGTCGTTAGGATGGCTGGAATTTATGAACCGCCGGAGAGCCGCCTGTGCCTTCACGATCTTTTCGCCGCTCATCGAACCGGAAACGTCGAATAAAATACCGACCGAAACAGGAGCATCGCTGTCGCTGAAAAAAGTGATCTCCTGCTCCTGATTACTGTCGAAAACCGTAAATGCGTTTTTTGTCAGGCCGGAAACATAGCGTCCGTAGAGATCCGTCACGGTCAGCGTAAGGGTTACCAGGTCGGTTTTAACTTTGATGGGCTGTTCCGGGTCGTCAATTGGCGGCGTCGGTTCCGCCTGCTGGGCATTCAGGCTCAACGAAGTAAATATCAATGCTATAAATAACAGGGCGAACCGCTGCAGATTACCGCACCGGCCAAACAATTCGGGAGCTGCAACAGCCATAGATTACTCCAAAAGGGAACCTTTACATCTTATGAGACTTGACGGAACTTACGCAAGATA
>JACMMN010000354.1 GCA_014379075.1 Pyrinomonadaceae bacterium
AAAGGATCATTATGAACAGGGCGATGACGATCGCTGTTCCGCGTTCGTTTTGATTGTCCTTTTCCATCTCAAGCTGTCGATTCATTTTCTGTGATTTTCTTTTCATGTTGTCAACACCTCAATCCGCTATCCAGCGTCATACTCCATATTCCTGGTGCTGAATGTTGCATTCAGCGTAATGGTTTGCCGTTGTCCGATCTGCTCGTCGTCTTCAGTCGCCTGAATCTTGACCGTGATCATGATCTGCCTGATGAAGTTGTATTCCTCGGGTGTATCGTCGTCGTTTCCGTAATCGAGGTCCGGGCCCGCACCGGGATTATCCAGGACCCTGCCATCTGAAAGGAGATATTTGATCTGGAGATCCTCAACGTTATAGGCAAGCGGCCGTTCGACTATTTGCTCGGTGGCGAGGGCATCATCATTGTTGCCATAACTGATCCGGACGAGAGTTCCGTCCTGCTTTACACGGTAGCTGACGAGAAAGAATTTTTTCAGCGTTGCATTGTAGGTCGTGCAGTTTTCAGGCGGAGGAAGCGGCGGGTCCTGTTCTTCGATCTCCGGGCATTTGACGAGCATGCTGCCGTTTTGGCCGACTCCGTTGAGCGGTTGGTTCAAGCCTAACGGATCGCCTATCTTGGCATCAATGAAGTCGTCGCCTTTTCCAGTCGCCATGATGGCTATCTGTGATGTCGTCGATTCAACCAGGTAAAGGCCATGCAGCTTAACTGGGGCCGCACCGGTTGCACTCAGTGTTTTGAGGCGTACTATCGCGGCATCGCCATCCGCCGGTTCGATGTTTGACAACGAGATGGTGTCGCCGCCGTTGAATTCCATATCGCGAAAAGCGAACGTAACAATATCGGTAGCCTGGCCGGGCGTCGTTATGAGATCGTTCGTAAAGAGGTTATCACCGGCGAACACCGAAGCCAGGGAATCACGCTCGAGATTGACGTCAGGAGCTCCCAATTCAAACCTGGTACTTAAAAAGTCATCGGGTGTAATAGCACCATTGGTGTTAAAGCTGAGCCCCGCGTTCAAAGCGTCGCGGCCTATCAGATGAGTCGCTACGCGGGCATTTTTCAAAATGTCGGCACGACGACTGGTGCGGCCCCGATCGATCCGTCCGACCTGCAAAAGTCCATAGATCGATCCGGTAACGATCAGGAATATCACCATTGCGACAACGAGTTCCAGCAGTGTGAAACCCTTTTCCCCAACGTTTGTTTTTATATTAGTCGAACTCATTTTTTGACCTCTTGGCATTAGTAGTTGGCTACGATAGTGGACATTGTTTCTTCTCTCAAGCCTGCATTTGTCACAAAACGAATCGTAACGTCGATTCTGCGGCGGGCGATGGCATTCTCCGGAAACGGCCTTTCCGGATCTTCAACATCGGTAATGAGGATGCGGCGTTGATACCCTTCGACCTCCGCGCTGTTATTTGTCGGCGAAGTGGGCGTCACGCACGGTGCACCGCTCGCACAGGCATCGTCGGCGGTTCCGGCCGCACCGTCACCACCGATCTCTTCGCGAATCGGAAGAAAGCCCGTTAAAAATATACCGTCGATCTCACCCGCAGGAAGGCCGGCAAAATTTCGGATGGAATCCCAACCTTCGATGACTCCTGCGTTTTTTATTTCCTTTGCCGAAATTATCGATTCGATCGTCGAAACCACCATTTGTTTTGCGACGATACGTTTTTCCGATTCGTACGACCGAATGAGATTAGCCGTAAGCGCAGACAGCATTGCCAAGATGCCCACCATGAGGATGACGATCGCTATCAGGACATCGATGTACGAAAAACCGGCTTCTGATTTTTTTTTGCTTAGCATAATAGGTCTCACAACTTTCAAAAAATTGAGGGTGCGTAATGTTAGTAAGTACCACCGCCGCGCCGCGAATTCTTCCATTTGTTGGTGGTCGTTAAATTCTCATCGAATTCCCACAATCGAATCGATGCAGTCGCGCCGATTATCGTAATAGCCCGCGAAATATCGGAATTTGTAGGTGTTGCCGTCGATGGAGACCAGACGTGGATCGTCACACTTATCGGATTGGCATCCGTTCCAAGAGGATTGGTACCGGCATCAACAATTGCGGCCTGGCCGCTCTCCCCGGAAAAAGGACGAAACCGAATGGTGCAGACGCTTTGAGCAATACTTGTCGGATAAACACTTATGTTAAAGACGCACGTGTCAACCGGTGTCGGTTCCGGCGGGTTATAGCCGATCTGGCCCGGGGCGCTTCCTACCGTGACCTGGTCGCTTGTCAGCAAGCGTATTGATCGGACGATCTGATCGTTATCAACGTCATCCGGCAAACCGCCATTCATCGTCGTATTCTCGTCGATAAGCGTCACGCTGTTAGCGTCACGGTTTATCTCTACTCGCATGGTTTCACGCTGTGTCAGCGAACGCTGCCGGGCCTCCTGAAGTAGATCCGTTATCAATAGCGCCTGTTCGTCAGGCTTATAGAGTTTTTGGTGAGCCGTCGCATAGAACAAACTTATGCTGCTTAGAACAAAGATGACCGCTACAACCAATATTAGCTCGATCACGGAAAAGCCCGACGAGCTGCATTTTGAAATCGATGATTTCTCTCTCATACTCAATTTTGCTGCTGTACTCGAATTAAAGGTGACACTCATCCCATAATATCTGGGACTTATAGAATGGAAATGATGATAGGAAAACAAATTCCAAAGAAATTTTACATTGTTAAACGATAAAAATCAACATCTTTGTTTACTTCTCTTTGAGATATTTATCGGCTAGAATGGCAACAAATTCGTTTGGCACTTCGTAAAGCTGTTTTTGATGGCGGAAAACACTCCATTACCAAAGAAAACTTTCTCTCCGGATTGGCTCGTTCAAGGTGTATTGACCAAGATCGGCGATACCTTCGACCGTCTGACGGGACGCGGATGGCAGCCTTCGAGCAGCCTGGCGACGAGCGAACTGGTCGAAAAGCTAAAGCATTTTCTGGATGCGGAATTGCGGGAAGGCGAAGATAGGCGCAAATTCGTTCCGCATAACATAAAGCTGAAAATGCAGTGGGACAAATTCTCGACCGATTCGGAGGACGCGCTGAAAACCCTTGAGGCAGAACTGCTGACCGCCGCTGTGGATCACATAAACGACAAGCTTTATTATACGTACGCTCCGTTATACATCGAGGTCAAGCCGGATTACTTCACTTCCGGCGTCAAGCTTTTTGTAAGCTTCGAGAAATTCTCGGAAGACGAACGTGAGGCCGAGATCGATGTTTCGGTCCCGGGAATGAAAGCGGCCGAGTCCGCGGTGGAAACGGACGCAGCTCAGGTTTCGGAAAAGGTAGAGGCGCGCTTTCTGGTTAACGGGCAGCCGAAACAGAAAGAATTGCGGTTCGAGAAAGGAAGGCGTTTGAGCGTCGGGAGAACTAAAGAGAACGATCTGACCATCGACGATCCGAGCGTTTCCAAGATCCATGCCTCGCTAATGCTGGATTCGCAAAGCCGATTGCTAGTCGCCGATACGGGATCGACCAACGGAACTTTCGTTGATGGAGAGCGTATTTCTTACGGCAAAGCATTGGGAATCGAAAGAGGCACTAATTTGAAATTCGGCGCGGTCGAAGTTCAGTTCGAATTTGTGGCCAAACCGGTTGAAATTCAAGAAGCTCCGGAGCTGCCGAAGACGGAAGCATATAAGATCGGGGAGTTTGAATTTACTCAGCGAATCGAGCCGGCGCCGACGGCCGAAAATTCTGTTTTGGTAAAAACCGAGCCTGCGATGTTAGTTAAGGAAGACGCGCCGTTGGAAGCAGAGTCTTTCGAGTCATCTCCGCCCCCGACCAAGCCGGGCATCATCCTGAATCTCCCCGAGGAAGAGAAATCAAAGGATAGTCGATGACCTTATCATTCCTTCTCGCACAATTCGACTGGAACAAACTGCGGCCGGAAAATCTGTTTGGCGGCCAGGTATTGGAGCGCACGCCCGCAGGGCTGAGTATCGTTTACATCATCGGCATTGGGATATTGCTGGGATTCCTTATTATCACGTTTTTCGATAATTTCAGTCGGCCGAAATTCCTCTTCGAGCGTCATCTGCCGCGCGAGGTCACCCGCAGACTTACGCAAACGGTAGCTAACCGAAGCCTTCGGGTGTGGCAGTTTGTCTTTATTTGTCTTGCACTTACTGTCTTTGGGTTTCAAGTTTACTGGACGTATTTCGCCGATGAGTCTAATGAGCAGTTTCAGGCATTAGCATACAAGGACCTTCGCAACCGGCGAACGACCGCCGCCAACCTGCGCGGCTGGATGCTGGATAGGAACGGAACGCTGGGCGGGGCTCTCGCTTATTATAAATTGAACTCTGACGGCGATATCGGGCGGACTTTCGCTCTTGAAAAGGAGATGGCTCATCTGCTTGGAACTGAACGTGGAACGCCGGGACTCGATAGGACGCTTTATCGAAGACAGGCCGATCCATCACCCGAAGCATGGGAAGTTCTGACAAAGATCAAACGCAAGGAAGATGAACAGAAGGACGTTAAGATAACTATTGACAGAGACTTGCAGGCATTTATCGCGAAACAGCTTGAAGGCAAAAAAGGTGCGATCGTTGTCTTGAATCCGCAGACCGGGGACATTTTGGGCATGTATTCAAATCCTTCGTTCAATCTAGCCGAAGCACAAAACCTCGAAGATTACCTGAAATTGGAAGGAAACAAACGCGATAAGCCTCTGCTCAACCGGGCGACGCGTGAATTCTACGTTCCGGGTTCGACATTCAAGACGTTCACGCTGATCTCGGCCTTTCGCGCCGGGAAACAAAATGCACTTTTCCCGAGTTATGCCGAGGGATTTAAGCCGACAAGGGGCTCGCGGCCGATCGTCGATGCGACACAGAAACTGTTGCCGGATGGAACAGTCACCGGCGTCTGCGACGGCGGATGCCAGGAAAAAGACATTACGTTTGCATATAAGGTTTCAAGCAATCAGTATTTCGCCCAGCTTGCGATCGAACTCGGACGCGAACGCTTTCGCGAGACGGCGGCGGTGTTCGGTATCGGCCCGGTGGACTCGCCAGAGGATGCCCTGCTGCAGAAATTCTTCCCGAACATATTAAATACCAGCAATCCGGCCATCGCGGGGGCAATCGCTCCGCAACAATCAACGCTCGTGGTCGGAAAGGACATATCGCTTTTCGACCTCGGGCTCGAAGGCATGGGCCAGGGTTATGCAGGTCAAATGACGCCCTTTCAGATGGCGCTGATAGCATCCGCACCGGCCAATATGGAAGGAAAGCTGATGAAGCCGCGGATCGAAATGGATCAGCCGCCGCAGGCCTTCTCGCAGATGCTTTCGCCGCAGCAGGCGGCCTCTATCCGGGGAATTATGTCAACCGTGACAGAAGAACCCGGCGGAACAGGAACTGTTATATCGAGCAAACTTGCCGGAACCGGAATACGGACCGGCGGCAAGACCGGTACGGCCGAAAAACAGGCTCCGCTTTACGACGAAAAGACCGGCAGGCTCAAAACCGTTAAGAAAAAGCGGAAAAACGAGAACGGTGAATTAGTGGAATACGACGCTCCGGTAATGTATGAACGGACGGATAGCTGGTTCATTACCATCGCACCGCTCGAAAGGCCGCAGGTTGCGATAGCGGTGGTCGTGGAAGGCGGCGGTTTCGGAGCAAGGACGGCGGCACCGATCGCGGCTAATGTAATTCTTAAGGCTCGCGAGCTTGGGTTGCTGGGTGAGCAATATAAGCCCAAAGCCGCTGCTCCGCCTGCGAAAAAGCAAAAGCCTGCGCGGAGATAACGTTTTTGGTTCACGCTTCGGCTCAATCCGTGCTGAAAACGTGAACCTCAAAACTTAAGAGGATGAAGAACAGGACATCATCACATTTTTTCATTTTATTTTTGATCGTGGTCCTCACGGCGATTTCGCACTATTCCATTCACTACGGCGGATTAATACGGGGTTATGAGACATCGCCCATCACCGGAATTAGGAACGTCATGTTGCTCGTCATGCTTGCGATCCTGCCCGTTCTTATAAAAAAGTTCGCAAAGTATCATGGAAATTGGACTCTTTACACGGCAGCGGTTTTGCTGTTTTCAGTTGGATTGACTGTTCAGTACAGACTATTTAGCGATCCCGAATATACTTCCCGAAAAGATAAAGCTGAAGCACGCCAGCAGAAGATAAAGACGTTGCAGCTTCACTACATTCAGGAAAATTATTCGGCCGAAAAGAAGCAGATGATGGGCCTGCCCCCGACACCGCCCTCGCCCGTCGATCTGTCGGCCGAAACACCGCGGCCGTCGGAAGAGGAGAAATTCAGCGTTTTACTCTCCGGTAAATCGATCAACCATATCCTGGGAATCCTCGGACTGCTTGCAGCTTTCCTTTTGCTGCGTCGAGATAAAGTATTGGAAATGCTCCAACGAAACGGCTTCCTTATTGTATTACTGACGCTCGTTCCGCTGATCTTGGCGGCGATAACATCTAAAGCCGGAAAATCTATCGGCAATATGACTCCGTGGGAGCCTTCGAAAATTCCTTTCCTTATCGGTTTTGCGGCGATCCTGGCCGTGCTTTACAAAAATCTGGCGCGGACCTATTGGGGCGTCCCGCGAGCTAAGGACGTCGTGCCGCTCGTTTTCATGGCCGCACTTCCCTTTGTGCCGTTTTTCGTGTTGAAGGATTTCGGGCAGATGATGGTGTTTAGCAGTGTGTACGCAACGCTTTACCTTATCGCGGTTCGACGATTTTCTCAACGTTTTGTTATGGTCGGAAGCGTCCTTCTTTTGGTGGGAGTTTTGGTGGTCGGGGCTCTGCCGGAAAAGACACAGGATAAGATCCCGCTTCTGCCGACGCTTGCCCGGCCGGTAAAACAGGTCTTGCCGGACCGCATTCAGCAGCGTTTCCATTTATGGCTCGATGGATTTAACCCGCCGACACCGGAAACTTCCTGGTGGAAAGGCGATTACGACGATTATTATAAAAAACTTGTCGCCAAGGATCCGAATCTGCCGCAAATGCTCGAAGAAGACCCGGATCTGCAGCGGACGATCAATGTCGATGCCTGGTTCGACGTGCTGGCTTTTCAGCCCGCACAGGCGACATTTGGGCTGGCGTCCGGGGGAACGACAGGACGCGGTCTGGGGCTGGGTTACCCGGAATTGATACCGGTTGCAGATTCCGACTATATTTTCGCGGCTTTAGCGGAAGAACTTGGACTTTTCGGCGGTTTGTTGGTAACCTTTGCCCTGATCGTTTTTGTCAGCTCGGGCGTCCGAACCGCTTTAGATTCAAGGGATATGTTCAGCAAGCTGTGTTCGATCGGCCTCGCTGCATTTATCGGCTTTCAGGCGCTCGTTAATATCGGCGGTATCACTCGGGCACTGCCGATGACGGGCATTACGCTTCCCTTCGTCAGCCACGGCGGATTTTCGCTGATCACGAGCTTTATAATGCTCGGGATGCTGATGGCGTTTTCGCATCGCAACGCCGTCGACAGACAGCAGATTGACGTTAATGCACTGCCATGATTTTTAAGTTTGGTTAGAAAGAAGCCTGCGAACTCAGGCACTCCACACTATCCGGAGAACAGATGACAGACAACAATTTTCAATTTACTTCGGCAGCGGTCAGCGACCGCGGGCTCAGCGAAAAAAGGCCGCAGAATGAGGATTCTTTCGCCGAACTGAAGGATCACGGCTTTTTCGCGGTTGCGGACGGCGTAGGCGGAGCACAAGCCGGCGATATTGCGTCGCAAATGGCGATAGAAATATTGAGCGAAGCGTTCGTTAACCTCTCGCCCGATTCCGATCCGGAAGAGACGATGAAAATCGCGATCGAACGTGCAAACAGTGCGATCTTTCAAATGTCGCACGACCTGCCGCAGCTTTCTTCTATGGCCACAACGGTGGTAGCTCTTCATGCCGTAAACGATATTGCCACGATCGGACATGTCGGCGATTCTCGTCTCTACCGTGTCGACGCGAGCGGACAGTTGTTTCGCGAAACGCGAGACCACTCCGTTGTTGAGGAAGAAGTCAGGGCGGGCCGCGTGACGCCGGAACAGGCGCTGACGCATCCGAGCCGAAATGTGATAAGCCGAGCATTGGGTGCGGAAGACGCGGTCGAGGTCGATCTAAAAATGCAGATCGTGCATCCCGGCACCACTTTTTTGCTTTGCTCGGACGGCATTACGCGTCACATCGAAGATTGGGAGATCGCGGCCCTGCTCGATTCCAATCAGGCACCAGCGCAGCTATGTCAGCAAATGAAGGAAATTTGTTACAGCCGGGGTGCGGAAGACAATCTTACGGCGGTAATAGTACGGTTCCCCGCTGAGCATGCAGCAGAAAACGGCTTTGCAGAGACGATACGTGATATGGAAACGGAACAAGTTACCATAGCCGCGGCCCGGGCGGAAACTGCACCGGTGGAAGAATTACACCCGGACGCAGAGGCTCTGGAATTCACTCGCCAGGAAGCAGCCGCGATCGATAAAAATGACGATCAGGCCTATTTGCTGGAAGATGCTTCGGAATTGTATATCGATGAACCGGAGCCTTTGGAAAAACAACCCTACACCTCGTCAAGCGTCGTCGTCCCGGCACAGGAACCGGCGGCCGAGCCGATCACGCCCAAGCCGGCTGAAACGCAGGATACATTCGTCGAAACGGAAAACGACGGTAGTTTTGCGAATAAAATGCTTTCTGCGATCGCTTTGTTATTGGTGGGCGGCCTGCTTGGTTTCGGAGCTCATTACTTTATGAGCCCGTCGATAGTGACGGAAGCACCCCCGGAGGCCACACCGCAGCTTGTCGCAAAAAGCGATAATGTTCCGCTGACCTCATTTGAAGAAGGCCGTCGTATTGTCGATAAAGATCCCGCCGCCTATATAAACGCCAAAGCCGCCAGCCCGCAGGATTCCGAAGACTATTTCCTGCTGGGACGGGCTTTTCTTTTATCGGGAAAGGGTTGGGAAGCCAAACGTTCCTTTAATGAGGCGAAGAACCGCCTCGCACAGGTCGATGCGGCAAATGCCAAGACTCTGGCGGCGGAAATTGCCATGGCCCTCACGATCATAGAAACGCCGGGAGCGGCCGAGGTTTTCACAAAAGAGCTTGCCGCCGGTAATACCGGTGTTATCCCGAACGCAAATACGAACGTAGTAAATCAGCCGATTCGATAACCAGTTATTTGTCTTTGCCGATTCGCTTCGAACAGGATTACTCCGCATGAAACCGCAAGATTTAGACTTTCAACATTATTTTCCATTGGAATATACGTAACTTCGTCTATGTGTTCGATAATGTCGCCGCCAAGGCCGTGGGCTTCCGAACCGAATATTAAAAGCCTCGGCCTCAGCCAGTCGATCTGCGAATATGGAATCTTCGAGCTAACGTCTGCTGCCGTCGTCCGAAGTCCGTGTTCGTTCGACCATAATATTACCTCGCTAAAATCGGCGCCTTCCCAGATGGGAACACGAAGGCTCGAACCCATCGAGGCTCTTAATGCTCTTGACGAAAACACATCCGCCGAATCGCGGGAAATGACGACACCGGCAACTCCGGCAGCCTCCGCCGTTCGCAAAACCGCCCCGAGATTTGCGGGATCCCCGATCTCATGAAGAAAAATTACAAGGGCGGAATCGTGCAAACTCTTTTCAATTTGCGCTTTGGAATCCGCTGGACGTTTCCCGATCAAGACGATTCCCTGCGAGTTTGCCGTATCCGAAATTGAGGGAAAGATATTTGCATCAACTTCGCTAATAGAAATTCCGCGGCGATTCATTTCATCGATCAATGCCGTCTTACGATTCGCATTCGCGAAATCTCCCGACACAAAGCATTCGTTTACCGCAATAGTAGACCGCAGGACTTCTTCCGCAAGCCGAACGCCTTCGATAAATATCGTTCCCGGCGTTTTTCCGTCGCGAATTCGGCGAACCGACTTCAGCCTTTCATTGTCGCGGCTTATGATTTTATCTTTCATCCGATCTGTTTCCGTATGTGTTGATCTGTGGACGCATTCCTCTGCGTCCGTGCGGTTTTGTCTATGTTCGCAAAAAGCATTTACGCTTGCAGATATCGCATTTTACGCTAAACTGAACATCTATGAAACCTGAAGCCCGGATCAAAAGTAAAATCGACATCCTAAAGGAAATATCGCTAATCGCCGAAGAGGGCGGAGGCGTTGCCCGGTTGGAAAAACAACGGGCGAGCGGAAAGATGACCGCACGCGAACGCGTGGAATTTTTCCTGGACGAAGGCAGCTTCGAGGAGTTCGACAAATTCGTCGTTCACCGATCGACGGATTTTGGCCTTGAAGACCAGAAATTTCCGGGCGACGGCGTTATCACCGGTCATGGGCTTGTCGACGGCCGCGAGGTTTTTATCTTTGCTCAGGATTTTACCGTTTTTGGAGGATCGCTATCGGAAACGCACGCACAGAAGATCTGTAAAATAATGGACATGGCCATGAAAACCGGTGCTCCGGTGATCGGGCTGAACGATTCGGGCGGCGCCCGGATCCAGGAAGGAGTCGTTTCGCTCGCAGGGTATGCCGATATTTTCTTGCGAAACGTGCTATCGAGCGGAGTTATACCGCAGATCAGCTGCATTCTCGGCCCTTGTGCCGGCGGAGCCGTCTATTCGCCTGCGATCACCGATTTTAATGTAATGGTCAAGGAATCATCCTACATGTTCATAACCGGCCCGGATGTGATCAAGACCGTGACGCACGAAGAAGTGACTAAGGACGAACTCGGCGGAGCGATGACGCATAACGCGAAATCCGGTGTCGCTCATTTTGCTGCCGATTCAGACGAGCACGCGCTGCGGATCACCCGCGAATTGATCTCATTCATTCCATCGAACAATGTCGATAATCCACCTTTCGTACCAACCACCGACCCTTCAACCCGTGCCGACGAAGCTCTTAATTCAATGATTCCCGAATCGCCAAGCCAGCCCTACGATATTCGCGACATCATCCATAATGTCGTGGACGACGGCTATTTCTTTGAGGTCCAGGAGCATTACGCACCGAATATCGTTATCGGATTTACACGGCTCGGCGGTTATTCCGTCGGGATCGTCGCGAATCAGCCGGCATACCTGGCGGGTGTTCTGGATATCGGTGCGTCTGTAAAGGCAGCCCGTTTTGTGCGGTTTTGCGATTGTTTCAACATTCCTCTCATCACTTTCGAAGACGTCCCGGGATTTTTGCCCGGCGTTAATCAGGAACATGCCGGGATCATACGTCACGGAGCCAAGCTGCTTTACGCGTTTGCAGAGGCGACCGTGCCGAAGATCACCGTTATCACACGCAAGGCGTACGGCGGCGCGTATTGTGTGATGGCCTCGAAGCATATTAGAACTGATATAAACTTTGCCTACCCGACCGCAGAAATTGCGGTAATGGGTTCCGTAGGAGCTGTGGGCGTTCTTTTTCGCAAGGAGATCAGCGAGGCAGAAGACGCCGAGGAATTTCGCAAGGATAAGGTCGCTGAGTTTACAGAAAAGTTCGCAAATCCGTACATTGCTGCCGAACGCGGATATATTGACGAAGTGATCGAGCCTTCGCAGACGCGGCCGAAGCTGATACGCGCGCTTTCCCTGCTGCAAAACAAGCGTGACACCAATCCGCCTCGGAAGCATGGGAATATTCCGCTGTAGAAATTACTTGAGGTGTCGGTATCGCGACATTTAATGCTTTACCTTTACCGTTATCACTAAATAGCCTGTTCTCAACAATAGCGAACTCCAGTTACCCTAATACCTTAGATATTGATGACTTATCGATCAAACAACCGGCCGACGTGGGCTGTCATCGACCTCGACAGCCTCGCCTTTAATTTCCATTCGTGTAAGGATTTTATCGGCAACGGGATAAAGGTTATGGCGGTCGTTAAGGCCGACGCATATGGGCACGGGGCAGTCGAGTGCTCGAAAAGGCTTGAAGCCGAGGGCGTGGATTGGTTCGGCGTGGCAATACCTGAAGAAGGAATTGAACTGCGCCAAGCCGGTGTAACAGTTCCGATCCTTTGCCTCGGTGGTTTTTGGGCCGGCCAGGAAGCCATTCTTTTAGACAACGACCTGACGCCGGTCATATTTCAAATTGAGCAGGCAAAGATTCTAAGTGCAGTCGCCTCGAAACGCGGCGTCATTGTCGATATTCATGTGAAAGTGGACACCGGAATGGGCAGGATCGGTGTCCGTTTTGATGAACTTTTAGAATTTGTCGAAGGGCTGAAAACATTTACGAATCTCAATATCGACGGCGTTATGAGTCATTTTGCTGTGGCCGATGATCTGGAGCAGAACGACTTCACGCAACTGCAGCAAACGAGATTGGACGAGGCCGTCGCGACTTTCAGGGAAAATGGGTTTGCCCCGAAGTGGATCGATATGGCAAATTCGCCCGGAGCGATAGCGCATCCTGAATCGCGGGGAAATATGGTAAGACTGGGCGGCATTCTTTATGGCCTGGGTGGTGATGTATTACCTCAGAGAATCAATAAGCCAGCGTTAAAGCCGGTTCTCGCTCTTTATACGCAAATAGCACATATTAAACGTGTTGCGGCGGGTGAGTCGTTGGGTTATGGCCGTACGTTTCTCACGGAGCGGGATTCGGTCATCGCGACACTTCCGATCGGTTATCATGACGGTTACCGCAGGTCGCTTTCTAATCGCGGGCGGGTGATCGTTAACGGCAATTTTGCTCCGGTAGTTGGGCGCATATCGATGGATTGGACGATCGTGGATGTAACAGATGTTCCCACAGCAAAGGTTGGCGATAAAGTGACCCTGATCGGCGACACAGGCGAACGCCGGATAACTGTGGAAGAGATAGGAGCAGAACTCGGCACGATCTCATACGAAATTACATGCGGGATCAACGGGCGCGTTCCGAAGCGGTTTTACAACTCTGGCGATTGATGCCGCGTACGATAGAATAAGCGTGAAGAGTCATAAGAGAAATTGACGTTAGGAAAATTCAAAGATTGAAAAGGAGCACAGATGAACTATCCCCTCGAACTTTCATTTAAGCTGCTGGCGCTTGCGAGCCAGATCTATATTCGCGACGCGAACGGCGGCATGATCGGGTATGTAAAACAGAAGATGTTCAAACTGAAGGAAGACATCAACATTTTCACCGACGATACGCAAAGCCAGCTTTTGTTTAATATCAAGGCAGATCGCGTGTTGGATTTCTCCGCCAAATATAATTTCACCGATGCTGCCGGAAACCGCACCGGTTCTATAAGGCGAAAGGGTATGCGTTCGATCTGGCGTGCGAATTACGAGATCTACAACGCCGCGGATCAGCAGGTAATGAAGATAAATGAGGAGAATGGCTGGATAAAGGTGGTGGATTCGTTGATCGGTGAGATACCGATCGTTGGGATGTTTACGGGTTATTTGTTCAATCCGTCATATATCGTGTCGCGAATCGACGATACGCAGGTCGCCCGGCTACAAAAACAGCCTGCTTTCTTCGAGGGGAAATTTCAGTTGTCGCCGCTAGGACAAATGTCCCCCGATGAAGAGGCCAGGGTATTGCTGAGTGCTCTGTCTATGACATTGCTCGAGCGTTCGCGGGGTTAATATTCACAGGACTTTCTTGAAGCGATCACAGCCTTATAATCGCCGTAATGAAATTTTTCTCGACCTTCCAATTCAAGAAGTTTTTATTAGAGCTGTATAATAAGGCTTTTGACACAGACGTCTTCAACCATTCCGCACAAGTAGCATTCTACTTTTCGTTTTCTTTTTTCCCTCTACTTTTGTTTCTGGTAAGTCTGTTCGGCTTGATCTTGGAATCGACCGACAAACTTAGGAACCAATTGTTGATCTACTTAGCGCAGATCATGCCGGGTTCCGCGTATGATCTGGTACACAAAACGCTCGATGAGATCGTAGAGACCAGTTCCGGCGGCAAACTCACGCTCGGGCTGCTCGTGCTGCTTTGGTCGGCATCCGCTGGGGTTGATAGTCTAAGAAGTTCACTGAACGCGGTCTATGAATTGAAAGATTCGCGGTCATGGTGGCATACAAAATTGCAATCGCTGGTGATGACCTTCCTTTTTATAATGGTGGTCGCTGTCGTCCTGGCCGGTGTTACATCGGGTTGGCAAACGGTGAAGTTTCTGCTTGGCTCCATAGGCCTCGAAGTCTCGTCGCCGTGGTTATTGGTTTCAATTCAGTGGGCTGCGATCGTGGCTGTGATGCTGTTCGCGACTGGAGTTATATATAGCTGGCTGCCGTGTTTTAGACGGTTTAAATGGGTGTGGATCAGCCCCGGAGCGATTGTCGCGATCTTGCTTTGGGTAGCCTTTACCGGAATTTTTCGGCTTTATTTGCAGTACTTTAATACGTACAATAAAGCCTACGGCTCGCTCGGCGCGGTCATTATACTAATGTTGTGGATGTATCTGACGGCGATGGCGATCTTGATCGGCGGTGCCATCAATTCGGTGCTCACCGAAATGACCGATGCAAGCAGTGAGGATAATAAAGAAATGCCGGTCAGTGAAGAAGATGTTGACATCGAGTCACCCTCGTAGTTTGTCGCTTTTTTGCGGAAGCCTGACCATAAGGGAGGGCTTAAGTTTGCGGGCGTAAAAGAAAGACCTCACTACGTTCAGGCTTCGGCCTAAAAAATATGGACATTAAAATCGGAGAACGCTTTTCAACAGAAAGGCAGGTCACGGATGATCTGATAAGAAAGTTTGCGGAGGTGTCGGGCGACTTTAATCCGATCCATCTCGATGAAGAATTCGCCAAAACCACTCGTTTCGGACGACGGATCGCTCATGGAATGTTAAGCGGGGCTTTCATTTCGGCCGTTCTGGGCAACGAATTCAAGGAGCGAAAGATCATTTATCTATCGCAAACGATGAAATTTGTCGCTCCTGTTTTCATAGGTGATACGGTCACGGCTAGCGGAACCGTTCTGCGAATTCGCGAAGAAAAAGGTATTGTCATACTTGAAACACTTTGTAAAAATCAACACGGCGAAACGCTAGTCAAGGGTGAGGCGGCGGTGATGATTTTGAAGTGAGAAAGGTGAGAAGCGGGATGGCAGAAGACCAGAAGTTAATACTGAAAAGTATAAGATCATCCTTCAACTGCCAACTGCCAACAACCTTTCACTTCTAATTTCACACTTTTCAAATTGAAACATATGTCATTAATGCTGCAGGAAATTGCGGAACAGCCGGAAGTATTACGCCGGACGATTGCCGCCGAGCGTGGGAAAGTCACAAAACTGGGCGATTTTCTTCGCCAGAAAGATATCGACGTGATCGTTTTAGTAGCACGCGGCAGTTCGGACAATGCCGCTCTTTTCGGTCGATACTTGCTGGAAGTAACGACGGGCATCCCTGTTTCACTTTCCGCTCCGTCGGTTTTTACGCTGTATAACGCAAAGATGAAACTCAAGCGGGCATTGGTGATAGGCGTTTCGCAATCGGGCGAGGGCGACGACATCAATCTTGTTCTAGAAAGAGCGAAGGAAGCCGGTGCGTTCACGCTCGGGATCACCAACGAGGCCGATTCGACAATGGCGAAAATAGCGGATGAAACGCTTTTGATCCATGCCGGGCGCGAAAAATCGGTTGCGGCGACCAAGACCTACACAGGTCAGATGCTGCATTTCTACATGCTTGCCTCGGCGATCGGCGACCAGCGGCTCGATTTTCACAAGATCCCAGACTTTGCTGATCAGGCTTTAGAATTACAGCCGAAAGTTAAACATTTGGTCGAACGCTATGCATTTATGGAAAACTGCGTCGTCGTTGGACGCGGGATGAATTACGGCAATTCTTACGAATTGGCGTTGAAGCTGATGGAAACGTGTTACGTCATCGCTGAAAGATTTTCGTCGGCCGATTTTTTCCACGGCCCGCTGGCAATAGTCGAGCGCAGGTTTCCAGTGATCCTGTTCGCACCGGCTGGCTCTACCCGCCAAAGCAGTGTGGACCTTCTGAACCGGCTTCACGAACTGCATGCTGACTGTTTGACAATCACGAACGACGCGAAAATCTCGGAGCTTTCGTCCAGAAGCCTAACGATGCCCGGCGACATCGACGAGTTTCTTTCACCGATACCGTTTATAATCCCGGCGCAGCTTTTTGCGGCCTATTTGTCGGAGGCGAAAGGGCTCGACCCGGATGCTCCGCGGTCGCTTGCGAAGGTAACGAAGACGCTTTAAGTGCCGAGTTCCAGTTTTAGCTTGTCTTTTGGTTGATGAAGAAACACGCTGAAGCGTGAACTCAAAACAGATCCTAGAATTCCGAGGCTGCACGCAGCAGGGCTTCCCGCATTTCGGCTGCCGACCGCCACCGCAATTCCACTTGTTTCGCCAACGCAGTTTCGATAACCGCGGCGACCTTAGGGGGCACTTCCGGCTGGCGTTTAGATATTGGTATGATCGGCTTTTCGAAAATAGCTTTAACAGTTTCGGAGATTCCAGCATTCGGGCCGATATCGAGCGCGTGAGCCCCGGTCAGGAGGCTATATGCCGTCATTCCAACAGCATAAATATCTGAAGGCGGCCGAACTTCCTTAAAATCCCTAACCTGTTCCGGCGGCATGTAGGCAATCGTTCCCGCCACATCTCCGACCATCGTCACGCCGCTCATTCCCGTCTGCTTATAGCTTTTTGAAAGCCCGAAATCGGTCAATTTAGAGTGGTAATTAGGAAACGTCCCGTCCACCAGGATATTTTGTTCCTTAATGTCCCGGTGTACGAAACCCTGCACATGCGCGAAATCGAGCGCCGACAGCGTCTGTTCGATTATCTTCACGACTTCCTTGAAACTAAGCTTCCCGCCTCGATGCGTCGCAAGCTTTGACGCGTCCATTCCGCTCACATATTCCGTGACGAGATAGACAATTCCGTTATGCGTTCCGTGCTCGATGTAGCTTACAATATGCTGATGCCTGAGCGATGCGGCAACCTCGATCTCACGCATAAACCGCTTTAGCGACTGTTCGCTGACCGCGACTTCGGGCAAAAGGGTTTTAATTGCGACCGCGGTGCCGTCTTTTTCAGAACGCGCCAGCATCACACTGCCCATGCCACCCTGTCCAAGAACACGCATCATCTGGTAGTTCGGAATCGGTTGCGGATTCTTCTTCAATTTTTCGCGGCATTCATCGCAAACAAACGAAAGTTTTGCGTCCGGTCGCGAGGCATTCGCATTCGACGGAATGCCGCAGTTGAGGCACAACACCGTGATAAGCGAGGGCTCTGTCTTTTCCGATGAATCTGGATCTGAAAAAGACGGCGCAAGCTGATCGGCGCCGACTTCGACCTCCAAAACGGTTTCACCGCCCTGAATGCGGTCCCCGTGTTTGAGATGTGCGGTTTCCACTCGGATGCCGTTAACGAAGGTGCCGTTCGTCGAACTAAGATCGCGAAGAAAAGCCTGTGGCGGCGCAATTTCAACAATGCAGTGGTGGCGGGAAAAAAAACGGTCGTGCGGGAGACAAAACTGCGAATCCTCGCTTCTGCCTATCATGAATGTATCATGCTGGTCGAATGTGAAGTCGCGTCCGGTTTGAGGCCCCGCGACGACATGAAGTGTTACACGCATCTTGGAGATTATAATGAATTTAAGGTCATGACGCCAACATGGAGAAAATTAAGACGATTATATGAACGATCGAGAGCAGGCAGGTGGCAATACCAATTACCATTCCGGCTATCGCCAGGCCGCGGCCGCCGTATCTTCCCGGATCATTATCGGCATTCCGCATTCCCATATAACCCAATATTGCGGCCGGCAGGCCAAGCCAAATTCCGCCATAACAACAAACCATTACTATGGATACGATCCCGAGAACCAGAGAGACCGTCGGAATTGTTTGATCGGCGGAACCGGAATAGTTTGCCATGCCAAACTGCTGATTTTGATACACGGGCATTTGGCTTTGCCAGGCGTCCGGCGGTGACGACGGAGGCCAGTTGGTCTGATTCGTAACACGCGGCCGGTTAAGCAGCACCGTCGGCGGCGAATCATCGAACGATGTAGATCGCCGCTCGTCTCCGCCGAAAATCGTCTGCGGGACATCGTCCGCCAGATAATTCAGCAATTCTCCGTCGTTCAGACAGAAATTGATCGCATCATCCGTATATGTCTGCCCGCACGAGGAACATTTTTTAATTGCCATGGGATCTAAATGGACAGAGCACAATGGAAAACACAACAGGAAAGCCGTGAGGCGAAATAACTAAATGCGAGAAATCCATTCCCACCACTTTATGCAACGGCAGCTTACTTACTGATCTCCAGCTTCTTAAACCCTATTTTCACGCCGTCGCCGGAATATAGGCCGGCAACACCGCCTTTATAACCAGCGGTATTCTTGATGGATGTTGCCATCTGTCCATTAATATAAAGTTCTACTGTGCCCGACTTGTCTCGTATTTCGAGAATGTTCTCGCCGGTTCCATCCTTTATCAAGCTGGAATTGGTCCAGGCGACGACCGGTGTTTCCTTCTCGGGCTCGTGCCGTACAACGCGATATCGTTTCTTTTTGGAATCGATCAGAAACGCGTAATCCTTCGTAAGAGGCGTCGGGTCGCTGTGGAAGATCAGGCCGAATCCCATACTGGTTGCAGCGTCGCTGATATTTCTAGCAGTGACGCGGGTCGTCGCGGCGTCCGTCGAATATTCGGCGGGGGCGACCAGTACATAATAAAAGCCCTTTTGCTTAGCGCCCATAATAAATTCGCCGCCCGTATATTCCGTCGTGCCATAGGGCGAAGATTCTTTCACCCATTCGGACAGATCGACTGTTTGAACAGTACCGGTCTCAAACGGGCCGGGGCTCGGCGATGTCGTCTTGCCGGGCGTATTTGTCGAACGCGGGGTCGGGGTTCTGCCATCGGCCGTATTTGTGTTCACCTGCGATCCGACATACGCAAGAAATCCGACAAAACCGCCGCCGCAGAGAAGGATCAGGATCGCAAATATGCCGACAACCCAGATCCATGTCTTCGAGGATTTCTTCGGCTGCACGGAATACTGCGGCTGATTATCGAACGTACTTTGCACACCGGGCTGGCTTCCGAATCCGGGGCTCGGCTGCGTCGGACGCGGATCACCCATGATCATCGTTTCGGCTGGCACGCCGCCGGCGAAAGTCAGTACTGAACCGTCTTCAAGGCAAAAGTTCAGCCCTTCGTCGGTGTACGTTCTGCGGCAGCTCGGGCAAATTTTCATCGGTGTTTTCCTCTCGGCTTACAAAAGACTAAAACATCAAATTCCGATATTATACTGGTAAGTCGCCTGAAACGCGACTGAATGCAGTCGTTGGAATAGCGTCGGTTTGATTTCTTTGATTTTTCGGTGTTATTCGACTGTTTCGGATATTCCGCAGGTGATGATTTTGAGACGTACCCATCAAATACTCGAAATAAGAAATCAAGATATTGGAAGTAGCGGCTGAAGACAACTCGTGAATCAATAACAAGATCAGCCAAGACTATTCCCGCACCGGCCGCAGAATCTGATGTGTGGCGGGTACGATCCGTTGCATCGCCGGCAAATGCGTTCTGCCTGCTGCGGCACATTGTGTTGGACCCCGGCAAGAAATCCGGTCGACTGACTTTTTGCGGAAGTGGTTCGGGGAGTTATGCTAAGGCCACAGCGGCCGCAGAATCTTGAGTTTTCGGGTAGGGAGTTTGAGCACCGGGGGCATGGAAACGAATTCGGAGCTTCACCAGGGCTGACGAGGATAAACGAGCGGTTGCCACACCGCCCACAAAATTTGACGCCTTCGGCAAATCGCGAATTACAATTCGAACAAGCGACGATCCCCGGCATCAGGCTCGAATGGACTCCGCCTTCGCTGCTCCCCTGGGACGGCGAAGGTTGACTGCCGATTTCATTTATTGCCCGAAGCTGGGCCTGAATTACTTGCTCGTTCGCACCTTCGCGGATCTCGATAACGCGTTCATCATCACGTTCGCCTCGTTTGGACACGCGCAGGATATGCTGCCCGGCGGGTATATCGCTCAGCACGACGCGGCCCGAGCTGCCCACGCTTCCCTTTCGTTCGTCATCGACATAAACCTCCGCATTCACGGGTGCCAGCACCACGAGCCGTGACGTACCGGAACGCTTTGCTTCATCGACGTCCTCAGCGGCGCGTTCCAACTCGTTGATCCAATCGGCAACCGTCGCGGGACGATTTGCCGCTTCGATCTCAAGCGAACGCATAATCACGCTTTCGACATCCGCGGGAATATCGGAGCGAATCGACGAAAGGGGCGCCGGTTTATGCATTATTTTCTGCATAACGAGCTGCATCATATCGCCCGTAAACGGAGTTTTGCCGCCAAGCATTAAATAAGCGATTGTGCCGAGCGCATAAACGTCCGCACGGAGGTCCACGCCAACTTCCGGCTGCATCTGCTCCGGCGACATAAATTCCGGTGTCCCGATTATGCCGCGCGATGATGGTGTCGCATTTGAACTAAAATCCGTAACAGTTTGGTTGATTATCTTCGCCAGCCCAAAATCGCCGACCTTAATAAAAACCTCTCCGCCCTTCGATTTTTGCAAAAGAAAGATATTCGCCGGTTTCAGATCGCGGTGTAAAATGTTCAAATCGTGTGCAGCGTCCACACCATCCGCTATTTGCCGCAGTAATCGCACCGCACGCTTTACCGGCAGAGTGCCTTCGCGGCGTAGAAGTTTGTGCAGCGTTTCGCCTTCGACATATTCCATCACGAGGTAGAAAATGCCGTCTTCAGTCTCGCCGAAGTCGGTGACGCTGACCGTATTCGGGTGTTGGATCGATGCTGCTGCTTGCGCCTCGCGCTCAAACCGCGCAATTGCCTCGCCTTCCTGCAAATCTTCGCTGCTCAAAATATCCTGCCGGACGGTTTTCACGGCGACTTTCCGCGTATCAAATTTCTTATCCTTCGCCAAATAAACCTGTCCCATCGCTCCGCGCCCGAGCCGGCTTTCTAGGAAATAGCGCCCGGCGAGCAGTTGTCCGCCGGGCAGCGAAAAACGAGTCGGCGTCTGGTCCTGCGGGCAAAGATTTACTTCATCCGCGAAACAGAGTTCACATTTTGGACATTCCTTCATCTAGTCTATTTTGTATGAAATAAGACAATTAGCCAAATTGTGAACGTTTCGACGCGGCGATTTTTGCGATTTGGACAATGAATTTCTTTATTGTTATAATTCTTGAGTTTTCGGGTCGTTAGCTCAGTTGGCAGAGCAGCGGACTCTTAATCCGCGGGTCGCAGGTTCAATCCCTGCACGGCCTACCAGTAAACGGTAAAATGGGCGCTTTTTCGAAGGCGTCCATTTTCTTTTTGCGGAAACCCGAGCGTAAGCAAGGGCGAATG
>JACMMN010000047.1 GCA_014379075.1 Pyrinomonadaceae bacterium
TACCTGGACAAAGCCGACGACGAAGGCAACGCCTACGGAATGCTGGCCCAGGCGTACGAAAGATCGGGAATGCGGGAAAAGGCGATTGAAACTTACAAAAAAGGAATCGATGTCTCAATGGCGCACGGGCATCCGTCGATGGCGAATGATTACCGCATGACGATTGACATAGATTTTGCGGATTAAGCCGCCACACAGCCCGCCACGATTGCCTTCCGTATTCTCACCGGCCTTTCCGGCTTTTCGTCTGTCACAGCAGTTTTATTGATTGCATCGACGACCTCCATTCCTTTCGTCACGCGGCCGAATGCGGCAAACTTTCCGTCCAGATATGCTGCAGCTGCAACCAGAATGAAGAAATTCGTCGTCGCCGTATTGGGTTCGTCGGAGCGGGCCATCGATAAAATGCCGCGTTCGTGCAGTACCTTGTTAGGCTCGTCAGGAATAGTTTTCCGAGCACGCAATCCGATCTCATTGGAAACCTTACCTTCGCGCGAATAAAGGTCGCCGCCCTGAATGACGAAATTCGGGACGACGCGGCTGAACGTTGTTGTGTCCAATGCTCCGATCGCGACGAGATTCAAAAAATTCCGAACCGATTCCGGAGCGCTTTCAGGAAACAGTTCCATCTCGATAACGCCGGCGTCGGTATCGAATTTCACGCATTGCGCAGCCATCGTATTAACAGCGGCTTTTTCAAAAGGCTCGGCCGCGGGCTTCACGGCCGGACGCACATTCGTCTTTTTCACGGGCGGCGTATTTTGAGCGGAAACGCCAAAGACAAAGCTCGCTATGCACATTGCAAATGTAGTAAATCGGATTAGCATCTAATATATTTTCAGATAAAATGATCAGAGTGTAAAGTAAAAGCCGGGGAACGCGCAGGAGCCCTCGCCTGCAAGCGTGTTCCTTCCGTTTAAACCTCCGGCGGCTACTCTGATTACATTGCACAAACGCAATATTGAAGGCGAGGGCGCCAACGTGCCCGGAAAAAAAACATGAAATACTCATCAAAAACACTTTTCCTTCTCTTGCTTCTAACATCATTTGCATTCGCCCAACGCGAACTCGGTGTCCGCCCAACCGATACCGGCGGCCTGCTGATGCATGAGCAGGCGGTTTATGACGTGCAGAATTACGATATTTCAGTCAACGTCGATCCGTTAAAAAAATCAATTTCTGGCACAACGATAATGACCGCCCGCATCGTCATCCCGACGAACGTCATCGTGCTCGATCTCGACACGCCGTACGCGGTGTCGAGCGTGAAATCACCGAGCGGCGATATGAGATTCGAGCGCAGGGAAGGCAAGGTCTGGATCTGGTTTGCGTTGACAAAGCAGGCCGGTGAAGAGATAAAAACGAGTGTTACATATTCCGGCGTTCCGCGTATCGCGCCGCGTGCGCCGTGGATCGGCGGTTTTATGTGGGAGAAAACGCCAAGCGGTGCGGACTGGGTTTCGGTCGCTCTGCAGAATGACGGAGCTGACCTGCTGTTTCCCGTAAAGGATCATCCATCCGACAAACCCGCAACGGCATCGATGCGCCTTACGGTCCCAGACCCGCTCGTCGCCGTCGGCCCCGGAAAGCTTCAGGGCGTAAAAAAGAACACGGACGGTACCTCCACATACAATTGGCTGATGACAAACCCGATAAGTAATTACTCGCTCGTCTTCAACGCCGCGCCGTACAAGACCATCGAGGACAGCGTAAAAAGCATAACCGGCGAAACGATCCCGATCGTTTTTTACATCCTGCCGGAAAGCTTCGAAAAAGGTGCAAGTCTGATCGCCGAGACAAAGAAATACAATGCATTTTTCGAAAAGTATCTCGGCCCGTTCCCGTTTCGCTCGCAAAAGCTAGGCATCGTCGAAACGCCGCATCTCGGCATGGAACATTCGACCGCCATCGCCTACGGCAACAAATTCAAATACAACGAGGACGGTCTCGATTGGCTGATGCTCCACGAATTCGGCCATGAATGGTGGGCAAACCTCGTCACCGCTTCCGACTGGCGCGATTTCTGGATCCACGAAGGCTTTCAGTCATTTATGGACACGCTCTACACCGAGGAAACGAAAGGCAAAGAAGAATATTTCAAATCCATGAAGGCCCGGGCAAAAGCCACGCGAAATATGCAGCCAGTCGCGCCCCGCGAGCCAAAGATCGCCTACCAGGTCTACATGGCCGAACCCGATTACCTAAAATCCGACGGCGACATCTACGGCAAAGGCGCCGTTGTTCTCCACACTCTGAGATACCTGATCGGCGACGAAGCCTTCTTCCGTGCCTTACGCCGAATGGCATACCCAACCAAGGAAATGGAAAAAATCACCGATGGCCGCCAAACCCGCCTTGTCAACACCGACGATTTCCTAACCATCGCCGAACAGGAATCGAAAATGGAGCTGGACTGGTTCTTCGAAATATACCTGCGACAACCGAAATTGCCAAAACTGGTCAGCGAGGTCGCCGGTAATTCCCTGACCTTACGATGGGAAACCCCAAACAACATGCCGTTCCCGATGCCCATCGACGTCGAGATAGACGGCAAGACGCAAGGAGTCGAAATTAAAAACGGCAAAGCAACGTTAAATTTCAATGGAATCGCCCCGGTTATTGATTCGAAAGGTTGGGTTTTGAAGGCTCAGTAAAAGAATTATGAAAATCTATAATTTAGTTGTATGGATAGGATTGTTAGTTTTGACCTGTCTAAGTGTTTCGCCGTCGCTAGGCCAAAATGTTTTGTGGGACACCTACAACGACCGGGCAAAGCAGGCATCAGAATCACGGAACTATTTAGAGGCCGAGAAGTTGTTTAGGTCAGCATTGTCCGAAGCGGAGAATCTTCGCGAACCAAAACTACTTGCTCAAAGTTATGCCAATTTAGGGGCCGTTCTTTCGTTTCAATCAA
>JACMMN010000004.1 GCA_014379075.1 Pyrinomonadaceae bacterium
CACAGGATGAAATTGCCGTTGAACTCGGTTACGCATCACATGCTGATTATCTCAGCAAGGAAGTAAAGCCCGCAAAACTTTTCGGCTTGACGGTTGAAAACGGGCTTCGTGACGATTTTTACAAAAAGCTTCAGCAGGGAGAAAAGGAAGCAGCCAAACTCATTCATCCCGACGGTTCACCCGTTTCGGCGAGCCAATGGGGCATCAAGGGTATTCGCGGGCAAATGAAGCGCACGGGCAGAAGCTGGCATCCGTGGGGAGCCGCTATCGACATAGATTACAGCCTGAATCCATACATTATGCACGAGAGCGGCGAAACGGCGATGGACGCGCTTGTAGCCCCGATCTATCGGCGTATCGCGCTTTTTATCCTCAAACGCGATTCAGTGATCCCGAAAAGCGGCACAAAAGACGCCATAAGAGATATTTCCGAAACCTTTAAGGACGAATCGAAAAAAGACCGCGTCAGCCGCCTGTACGACAGCCTGTCGGAAGAAAGCGACGCGATGGAAAAATACTTCAAAATTATGCTGGACACGACGCTCCTGCAGAAGGAGATCGATAAGCACAAGCCTTTCGGCGCTGCTTTCTGGCAGGATACCTGGGGCGTAAAGGACCAGACGCCCTCGCTCGACCGTGTGCAGGAAATAATGATGCTTGATTATGTCGCTCTCAGCGGCAAGACAGGGCCGGCGATTTCCGGCAAAACGTATCCCGATCCTAAAAAGGTCTTCAAAGATATATCCGGCGACGCTCCGTTTGTCGGGCGAAAGCCTGAGGACGGTTTTTTGGCGATCAGGAAAGAGATCGTCACGGCATTTACCAATGCGGGCCTTCGATGGGGTGCGATAGATTTCGGAAACCCGAGCGGCGACGTTATGCATTTTGACGACGGCTGGGGAGGTTTCGCCAAGAAGAAGGTAGCTGCCGAAGATAAACTCGCGCCCAAGCCAAAAACCAAAGGTTTAAGTTATGACGCATGGGACGAGCAGTTTGACTACTCGGAACCTTTCGACAAAACTTACACTGCCGCCGATGCCAAATGGGCTGCGGACAAGATTTCGCCCGATTATCGCCATCTTGGTGAAGCTCTAAGTTCTGCTCCGTTCGATTTTACGGCGGCAACCTGCGCCGCATTGTGCGAAGCCAATAACTTCAACGTCAAATCCAACCCGAAAGACCCGCGGGACGAGATAATTTTCGCACTTCGCGGCTGCTGTCTTTCCGGCGGGAAGGAGAGTTCGGGCGGATTGGTTTCCACGGTTAAATTGATCGAAGCCGTTCCCGACCACCAGGCCAGCCGCTGCGTGATAGGCGTCTGGAAACGTTCGACAAATCAGGTGGCGGCTTTCCTTGGGTCGACCGTCCCCTTCTGGGAAGGAATGAAAAAGCAGGCCGGAAGGCCGAATGAGGATCTCTGCAATCTGATGCCGACCGGGCGATACAAATTTACGGTCGGGACGCATCGACCGAAAGAGCCGGAATTCATTATTCCCGGTGCACTGCGCCAGCAGACGGATGTTGCGATGCTGCGGACCTTTGACGATCTGATCTACGAAGTGACGGACACATGGGATTTCGGCAGCCCGTTCGATAATATCCACCCTTCCCGCCATCCGAATCCATCAGACCCATTTTCTTCCGAAGGCTGTATGACGATCCCGGGCGGCGGAAAATTTATGACCCGCACAAAGAAACATGACCGGCTGTGGAGTGAATTTCGAAAGGCGGCGGGTTTGACGGCCGCCGACGCTCCCGAAAATGAAGACGGCTTTCAGTTTGTCGTAATTCTTTTAACAGGACGTGAAGCCAGGCTAATTAATAATTCGACAAAGAAAAGCCTGACCCGCCTAAGGTTCGGCTCCGAGGGCGTCGATGTCAGGACTTTGCAATTGGAGCTTTCCCTTTTGGACCGAAAAGCTCCGGGGAAAGGAAAATACTACGCCGGCAAACAGGACGGCGGCATGGGAATGACGACCGCAAAAGCTTACATCGACTGGCAAAAAGATCAGGACGGCACGGCCGACGGAATCGTTACCCCGGCTATCGCAAAGAGCCTCGGGTTCGACATTATCAACCACGTGTGCCTCAAAGATCCGGTTCCGCTTCCAAAACAATTGGACGCGGTGACACCCATTAAGTTGACCGACGATATAATTAAGGAATACAAAAAGATCAACGACACACAGAAATGGAAAAAGAAAGGAAAGCTGCCGGAAAAACGCACATTCAATGAAGATATCGTCTGGGAGTTGCCGGAAAAGGGCGACGGTTACATCATCTACAACCGCAACGACCAGCTCGATAAACCTGCGGATTACAACGACCCTAAAGGCCTGGACGAGATCGGCACCAAAGCGACAATTGAGAAAGTGATCGCGATCGCCAAGGAATGGAACAAGCTTCATTCCGATCAGCCATTGCAGTTCGGCGATATAAGCCGGCCGGGCGGCATCGACACGCCGGATCATTCGGGCCACATGAAAGGAACGGAAGTCGATATGCGGCCGCTCCGAAAGAAGAACGGTACGGGCGGATTTAAGTACACGGACACTTCGATCTACAGCGTGGATCTGACCAAAGAGTTTATCCGATGCGTTCGCCTGCTTTATCCGTCGACCACGTTCTATTTCAACGACAAGGCGATATATGACGACAAGGATTTCAAGGCTTTTGTCTCCGAGGAACCCGATCACGACAACCATCTGCACCTGATGTTCTAAACAAGGAAAGGCAGCCAACGCGGCTGCCTTTCACTTGTATATCAAAGCTCACAGTTAGTTCGCGATGAAATCGACGTTCGCAAGTTCTTCATTCACCGTGACGTTTCGCGGTGTGAACTCAAAGCGTTTGGACAAGACGGAGATAATATAGGTTTGACCGGTGGCAACTCCATTGAACCGGTAATAGCCGAAACTGCTCGTAATGAATTCACGGGAATTGCCCTGAGAATCGGTGATCCTGACGATCGCCCGGTATAGGCCGCGTCCTCCCGCAGTCACCCGGCCCGATACGGGCACATCCGTGACAACAGGGCCGCCCGGAACATTTTGGGCTCCCGGTGTCAAAGCTCCGCCGACCGGAAAGTTGACGCTGAAAGGTGCAACGTATTCCGTCGTCTCATCAGGCGAGACAGCCAACTCGCCGTAATAGAATGCGGCGGCGGCAAAAGTGGTGAAATTACCCGAGAATCGGGTCACGGCATCGGGCTGATCAAGCGAAGTCGAATTACTTATATTGACAACGCCGGCCGCTGCACCGTATACGAATTCTTCCTCCGGATTGACGATCAAGCCGAAGCCGTCGATGACCGTAATACTAAGTGCCGCATTAAAAATTCCGTCATCGTCCGTATCAAGGTCCTGGCCGGCGAATAAGTTTGACGGACTTTGGGCAAGCAGATAGGTCTCTGAACCTACACCAAGACTAAGCGGTGAAGAATATGTGAATACGGTGGTTCCGGCAGGGAAAGTTCTAACCGGGCTGCCGCAAGGTACAGCAGTGTTGATAGCGGTTATCGTACCGTTGGATCCAATAACCTGTCCACCGATGTTTATTGCCTGATTTGCAAAACCGAAGTTTGCACCGTCGCTGTTGACGGAAAGAAAGTAAGTGTTCGCCGGAACGGTTCCGCCCGGATTAGACCCGCGTATTTCTACATACTGGCAGGCATCGGTAGTTGTTGACGGCGGATCGATCTCAACTTCGTTGATCAGAAGCGTTTGTGCCGAGGCATTTAATGAGGTCGACATTATAAGCCCGAAAATAAAAATAAATATTGCTTTCAGTTTTTTGTGATCGTTCATTTCCTTTGATTCTCCTTGATTTGCCATTGCCAATGTTCCGAACGTCGA
>JACMMN010000355.1 GCA_014379075.1 Pyrinomonadaceae bacterium
GGAATTCTACGCTGATGCCGACCTGGCCGCCTTCGGGAATGATTATGTCGGCGTTTCGTTTCGAAGGCTCGACGAATTCATGATGCATCGGCCGGACTGTCCGGTAATATTGGGCGATCACGGATTCAACCGTTCGGCCGCGTTCGGTAATGTCACGCTGCAATCTGCGGATGAATCGTATGTCGTCAGGCGTATCGACGAACACGCGGCAGTCGAGAAGACTTGAGATTCGCGGCTCGGCGAATATTAAGATGCCTTCGACGATGACGACCGGTTTGGGAACGATGTGTTCGGTTTCGGCGTTTCGCGTATGCGTTTTAAAATCATAGATCGGCATCTCGACCGAATCGCCGCTCTTAAGGCGTTTGAGATGGTTGTACAGCATCTCGCTGTCAATCGAATCGGGATGATCGAAATTAGCCTGGTGACGTTCATCAAGCGGCATGTCGGCAAGGTTGCGATAATAAGAATCCTGCTCGACAAGGATCACGTTTTGAGCGCCGACCTCTTTAACGATCGCCCGCGCAATCGTCGTTTTACCCGAACCTGTTCCGCCGCATATTCCAATTATCATAGATGTGAGTCTAACAGGAATGCCGGTACAAACTCGAAAACATCCTACTAATTCGGCTATCCTGCCCTGATTAATTCAATTTCAAAATCACACGTCTCAGAAGCTCCTTGAAAATCTCCGCCACCTTCGCACCCGTTTCCATTACTTCTTCATGATTAATAAGTTCCTCGGTCATACCTGCTCCGAAATTGGTTATGCATGAGATTCCTAACACCTTCATGCCTTGATGCCGAGCGGCAATGGCTTCGGGAACTGTGGACATGCCGACCGCGTCCGCGCCGAGCAACCGATACAAATGAATTTCCGAAGGCGTTTCATAGGTCGGGCCGGAAAGCGCGCAGTAAACACCGCGATGCAGAAAATCGATAAGAGTTTTATCTAGTCCATCGTCGAAACGTTCTTTGGCGATCTCATTTGCCTGCTCATTAGCGATCTGCTGAAATTCGCGGTCGTAAACTTCCGTCATATCGGGAAACCGCGAACCGAAACGCTCGTCATTTGCCCCGCGCAGCGGGTTCGTTCCCATCATGTTCAAATGGTCCGAGATCAGCATCAAGCTACCCGGCGTCATCTCAGTACTCAGGCTGCCGGCGGCGTTCGTGAGAATGACGTTTTTAATCCCCATTCTCCCGAAAACACGCACCGGAAACATTACCTGCTCCATAGAATAGCCTTCGTAATAATGAAAACGCCCCTGCTGAACAGCAACAGGAATACCGTGGATCTCACCTAAAACTAACTGCCCCGCGTGTCCCTCAACCGTCGATCGGGCGAAATGCGGAATGCTTTCGTAAGGAACTTTAACAGCGTTCTCAAGCTGATCCGCAAACGCACCCAGACCGCTACCCAAAACAATGGCCGTTTCGATGGCCCTACCGTATTTGGTTTTTATGAATTCTGCCGACTCGACAGCGTTTTCGTAGGTCATAAATATTTGGAATCACAGAGTACCACATAGAAAGACAGACGGTTAATTCCGTCTGCGCTTCAAGCCTTGCAGTACCTTTTCAAATTAGCTTTCTTTTCGGTATGGAATTCCAAGAGCCTTGGGTGCACGGGAAAGGCCAATGAATCCGGCGAGAACGATGATCGTCAACACATATGGGATCATTTCGATGAACTGGATCGGGACTGGTTCGCCGTTGATCTTTGCCCAAGGGGCACTTTGTATCTCGACTGTAATGGCCTCGGTAAAACCGAAGAAAAGGCATGCGATCATCACCTGTACGGGCCGCCATTTTGCGAGTATCAACGCCGCGAGAGCGATGAACCCGCGTCCCGCAGTCATCGACTTTGTAAACAGCGACGATTGTCCGATGGACAAATACGCTCCTCCGGCTGCGGCGAGCAAGCCTGAAATTACTACACCGATATACCTGAGCCTGATGACATTCACACCGGCCGAATCAGCTGCCTCCGGATTTTCACCAGCCGCGCGCAGGCGCAAGCCGAACGGCGTTTTGTAAATGACGTACCAAACGATCGGCACCATCGCAAACGCAAAGATCGAAGCGAGCGAAACGCTGTTAAAATAATTCGGCAATTTATCAAGTTTATCGATCTGCGGCGTCGAACCGGCCGAATCGTAAAGTCCGACGCTGATCAACGCAGGAAGCCCGATCATCAAAAAATTGATCGCCATACCAGCGACAACCTGATCTGCCTCGAATTTGATACATGCGACCGCGTAAATAAAAGCCAGGATCCCGCCCGCTATAATTCCGGCAAACATACCGAAATAGGGGTTACCCGTCTGATATGTAACGACCGCGGCCGTAAAGGCCCCAGACAACATCAGCCCTTCAAGAGCAATATTGATCACGCCCGAACGCTCGGAAAACAGTCCGCCCAGGGCCGCGAAGATCAAGGGTGTCGCAGAACGGATAGTCGCGAAAAGCAGGGCAAAAGTAAAAATGCTCAAAAATTCCATTATACTTTCCCCCTCGTTCTCGGGCCTTTAGAATAGATCTGGAAACACGCCACGAATAGAATTATTATCGCTTGCAGCACCCATCCGAGATCTTTCGAAACCTTCGAAGTGAAAGCATCGACGAAGATCTCACCCCGCAAAAGGACACCGAAAAATAATGCTGCTATCAACACCCCGAGCGGGTGATTGCGTCCTAGAAGGGCCACAGCAATTCCCAGAAATCCCCAGTCGGCGGAGAACCCGCTCTCGAAATTATGCCGCGTGCCCAATACCTCGCCGATCGCCACCATTCCCGCCAGCATTCCGGAAATTGTCATCGCAATGATTATCTGTTTTTTCGGCGAGATCCCGCCGTATTCCGCCGCGCTCGGATTTTCTCCGACCGCCCGAAGCTCATAACCCCATTTTGTCTTCCACAAAAAGACGTAAACGATGCCGCACATGATCAATGCAAGCAGGAAAGCCAAATTGAGCGGCACATCATGCGTGATAAAAGGCAGGAATTCATTGAGCCTGGGAATATAAGCGGCCTCTCCGATATGGGCCGTCTGCTGGATCGCGTCGCCGGGAACTTTATAGTGATACTGAGTGAGATAGCCGACCAGCGCGATAGCGATGAAGTTCAGCATGATCGTATTGATTACTTCGTGGGAACCGAATTTTGCCTTCAAAATTCCAGGAATCGCTCCCCAAATACCGCCCGCGACCATCGCCGCCAGCATACACAGCGGCACCAGCACATACCACGGCAGGCTGAACCACGACCAGTTTTCCTCCTTGCCGAAAATATTAACTGCGGTTCCGCCGAATTTTATGCCAACCCACGCCGTCGCAAATGCCGCGACATAGAGCTGTCCTTCGGCGCCGATGTTCAAAAGCCCGCAGCGAAATGCGACCGCAACAGCAAGACCCGTAAATATGAGCGGTGTAGCATAATGCAGCATCCACGCCACGTCCCTTAGCGAGCCGAACGAAC
Source organism: Pyrinomonadaceae bacterium (assembly GCA_014379075.1). Taxonomy (GTDB): domain Bacteria; phylum Acidobacteriota; class Blastocatellia; order Pyrinomonadales; family Pyrinomonadaceae; genus OLB17. The sequence goes on from JACMMN010000355.1 coordinate 3,481, forward strand.
TCGACAGCAGCAAACCATACGCCGTCAGCGGATTATCGCCAAGCACCAATATAATAATGCCGCCGACAAAAAACGCGGCGATAACGGCCAGAACCGGCCAAAGTATTTCACGAAAGATTTTCATCTGTATTCGACGAGAAGAGATTATCGTTTCAGTTGTTCGGAATGTGCGGTGTTAAATATAACCGACAAAAGCCGCAAGTGTCACCTATAAAAGGTTCAAAACGCTTCATCACTTAAATAGATCTCAGAATATCCCATACTTGACAATAACACACTCAAGTTTTATTATTCTTACAGACTAAGAACGGAGCAACAAATTATGAGATTCGACAGATTTACGATTCGCGGGCAGGAAGCCGTCCAGGCAGCGATCGGAGTTGCGGAAAAGAACCAGAATCAGCAGGTTGAACCGGAACATATCTTGGCGGCAATGCTGGAGCAGAAGGAAGGCGTCGTCCGGCCGATTTTTGGAAAGATCGGAGCCAACATTCCGCAGATTTTGGCTGATCTTGAAGCTTCGATCGAAAAGCTGCCAAAGGTTACCGGCGGCCAGCAGTATTTTAGCTCGCGGACGAATACCATTTTTCAGGACGTTCAAAAGATCGCTGAGACTATGCAGGACGAATATATTTCGACCGAGCATATCCTGATCGCTATTGCCGCCGAGAAGGAAGGCGACGCCGGGCGTATATTGCGTTCGAATGGCGTGACAAGCGAAGATGTAGAAAAGGTAATTACTGAAATGCGCGGCGGCAGCCGGATCACCGATCAGAACGCCGAAGAGAATTTTCAGGCCCTTGAGAAATACGCTCAAGATCTGACAGAAAGGGCACGAAAGGGCAAGCTCGATCCCGTGATCGGCCGCGACGAGGAGATTCGCCGGGCGATCCAGATACTATCGCGAAGGACCAAAAACAATCCTGTACTTATCGGCGAACCCGGCGTTGGCAAGACGGCGATTGTGGAAGGTTTGGCTCAGCGAATAGTTTCGGGCGACGTTCCCGAAACGCTCAAAAATAAGCGCCTTGTCTCACTCGATCTAGGTGCGATGCTCGCCGGTGCAAAGTATCGCGGCGAATTCGAAGACCGTTTGAAATCGGTCCTGAACGAGGTCGAAAAGGCCGAAGGTCAAATCATTTTATTTATCGACGAGCTTCACACGCTGGTCGGTGCCGGCGCATCCGAAGGTTCCATAGACGCCTCGAACATGTTAAAACCCGCCCTTGCACGCGGTACGCTGCGGGCAGTCGGTGCGACGACGCTTGGCGAATATCAGAAATATATCGAGAAAGATAAGGCTCTCGAACGCCGGTTCCAACAGGTTTATATAGGCGAGCCAACGGTTGAGGATACTATCGCGATTCTTCGCGGTCTGAAGGAACGCTACGAGATCCATCACGGCGTCAGAATAAAGGATTCGGCGATCGTAGCTGCGGCGACGCTTTCCAACCGCTATATTACCGACCGGTTTTTACCGGACAAAGCCATCGATCTGATCGACGAAGCGGCCAGCAAACTGCGTATCGAGATAGATTCGATGCCGCAGGAAATTGACGTTTTAGAAAGAGAGATCCTTCAACTCGAGATCGAGCGGCAGGCCCTTTCCCGCGAAACCGACAATAAATCCAAACAGCGGCTTGAAGACATAGAACGACGCATTGCCGACCTAAACGAAAAATCCTCCGCGATGAAGGCCAAATGGCAGTCTGAAAAAGACGAGATCGAGAAAATGCGAACGCTGAAAGCGCAGCTCGATGAATCGAAAACCGAACTGGAACGGGCACGACAGGCCGGCGATTTAAATAAAGCCGCTGAGCTGCAGTACGGCCGGATTCCGGAAATAGAAAAACTTCTGGAAACCGAGCAGCAACGGCTCGAAGAGCTTCAATCCGAAGGCGTTTTCCTTAAGGAAGAAGTTGATGAAGAAGATGTCGCCGAGGTTGTCGCCAAATGGACCGGCGTTCCCATATCGAAAATGCTCGAAGGCGAGATGCAAAAGCTTGTCCAGATGGAAGAAAAGCTCCGCACCCGCGTGATCGGCCAAAATGAGGCATTGGAGGCCGTGGCAAACGCAGTGCGCCGTGCTCGGGCGGGCTTGCAGGACCCGAATCGCCCGGTTGGTTCATTCATATTTCTGGGCCCGACCGGCGTAGGCAAAACCGAAACTGCCCGGGCCCTTGCCGAATTCTTGTTCGACGACGAGCGGTCCATGATCCGGCTCGATATGTCGGAGTATATGGAAAAACACGCCGTCGCGAGAATGATCGGAGCACCGCCGGGATATGTAGGCTACGAAGAGGGCGGCCAGTTGACCGAAGCGGTCCGGCGGCGTCCATATTCGGTCATACTTTTCGATGAGATCGAAAAGGCTCACCCGGATGTTTTCAACGTACTTCTGCAGATTCTCGACGATGGGCGATTGACCGATTCGAAAGGCCGCGTGGTCGATTTCAAGAACACGGTTTTAATTATGACATCCAACCTCGGCTCGCGCGAGATTCAGGCCGCCGAAGGCAATGAGAAACAGGCGCGTGAGTCGGTAATGGGAATTCTGCGTGACCATTTCAAACCCGAGTTTCTAAATCGCATAGATGATATTGTCGTTTTTGAGCAGCTCAGCCGTGATGAGATCGCAAAGATCATCGATATCCAGCTCGAAAAACTGCGCAAGAATCTGGGCGAACGCGGAATCTCGATCGAACTCGACGATTCGGCGAGAGAGCTGATAATTACCGACGGTTATGATCCGGTTTACGGTGCGCGGCCCTTGAAACGTGCGATCCAGACGCTCATTCAAAATCCGATGGCCGTAAAGCTGCTGAAAGGCGAGATCGCCGGCGGCCAAACCGTAAAAATTGCAGCCGAAAACGGCGAGATGAAATTTGCGACCGATGAAAGCGAACAAAAGGCAGCTGGGATTTGAGCACACGGTTCTGAGCTCAAGCTTTAGCGTGCTTCTTCGTAGGTAGCAAGCGCTCTCTAAAGCTTGAACTGTGAGCGAACCTTTTCTATTCGCCATTTAAGATTTACTATTTACAAATAATGTTTAAGAAGAAAAAAATGAATGAAACCGATCTGACAAACGAAGAATTTCTAGACGAAGAATCGCCGAAAATCCCGACTAACGATAAGAGACGTTTTAACGAACACGGAGATCGAAACGCTGAAGATATTCCACAGGAAGCCGCAAGGCCTGCTGCGGAAATCGTTTTGGAACAAAAGCTCAGAGTTGAAACCGACCGCCGCGAAGCCGCCGAAGCAAAGCTCATAGGCGTCCAGGTAAAATTCGAGGAAGCGAAAGCCGGCCTCGAAAAGGAAACCGCCGACATGCGTTCGCGGTTGATGAAAACTCTCGAAGACCGCGCGAAACAGGGTCAGTTTAATTTCTTGACCGCACTCTTGCCGGTGTTGGATAATTTGAATCTCGCAATCCAGGCGAGTGAAAAGGATTCGTCGTCCGACGTTCTCTTGAGCGGAGTTAAGGGTACGGCGCGTTCATTCGAACAGGCATTAATGAGTGTCGGAGTCGAGGCCGTGCCCTCGATAGGTTCTAATTTCAATCCAGAGATTCATGAAGCGATCGATACGGCGCTGGTCGATGCGGATCAGGACGGTAAGGTAACTGCGGAATACTCGCGAGGCTACAAATTCGGCGACCGGCTGCTGCGTCCGGCCCGCGTCCAGGTCGGCAAGGCAATGGCTCAATCCGCGGCTGAATGACATGGCAAATGATATACCGGTTGCCTGCCTTCTGACAGATAAGGAGTTACAGGCACGTCGAAAGGATCATCTTGAAAAATTGGCCGTTTCCTTGGTCGATTTTACCGAATCGAAGAGCGGCTATATTTACCGCTTCCCGCTCAAGGATTCGATCTTGCGGGATTTAGCCGAGATCATCGATCTGGAAAGAAGGTGCTGCCCGTTTTTGAGTTTCGGGCTATCAGTCGAATCCGGCGAATCTTTTGTCCAACTGAAGCTGTCCGGCCCCGAAAATTCAAAGGAAATGATCCAGTCGCTTTTTGATTGGAATTACATGACGGGCACGCGGATTTCGATGCGTGTTTGAAATTACTTTTCACGGCTCTTTTCAAAGTGTTAGTATAAGAATTAGGCGGCACGTTTACCGAAAGCTGCATCAAAACTTTCGGTAACAAAAATAAGATTTATGGCAGATATAGACGCATACAAAGACAAATTCAGCGACAGCGGCCGGCGTGTTTTAGAATCCGCCTTGGATGAATCCAAGAAGCGCGACCAGAATTATGTCGCGATAGAACACATTTTGCATGCGGTCGCCAACGAGGAAGACGAACTTTTCACCGCGACAATGCGGGATCTGGCCGTTGATCCGCGCTCGGTCAAATTGCTGATCGAGAAGCGGATGGCAAGCGGAAGACAGCATAGCGGCAAAGGCTACCGTATTGCTCCGGAAACGACTGAATTATTCAAGCGGGCAATGGATCGCGCCCGCTCGCAAGGCAGGCGCGTAATAGACGGCAGCGACATTTTCTATGTTCTATCAAACGACGAGAGAAGTATTTTAAACGACGTACTTCAAAATCTCGGTGTGCCGTCGGACGAGGTCGCCCAAACGGCCCGGACGAGGATCCGCAAGCGTGAAAAAGAAGAAGAGCGTTCGCGTCAAAAATATGAACTGCCGTCGTTCCTCAGGCATTTTGGGATTTCGATGAACAAACTCGCTCGGGAGGATAAGATCCCTCCGACGATCGGCCGCGAAAAAGAGATCCTGCAAATGATCGAGATCCTTTCGCATCGCGAGCGTTCTAATTCACCGATGCTCGTCGGTGAGCCTGGTGTCGGCAAAACTGCTGTTGTCGAAGGTTTGGCGAGATTGATCGAACTCGAACCGGAAAAAGTTCCGCCAAGGCTGCGCGATTGTCACATTGTACAGCTTCAAATGGGCGGCCTGGTGGCTGGCACGATGCTTCGCGGCATGTTCGAGGAACGTATTAAAGGAATTATCGATGAAGTAAAGGAAAAGACGAATATAATTCTTTTCATAGACGAAGCTCATACCATAATCGGTGCCGGTGCCGCGATGGGAACGTCATCTGATGCGGCGAATATGTTCAAATCTAGCCTCGCCCGAGGCGAACTGCGGATCATCGGCGCGACGACCACGACCGAGTACAAGGAATATATTGGTGAAGACGAAGCCCTTTCGAGGCGGTTCCGCCTGGTGAAGGTTGATGAGCCGACAATTGACCAAACAAAGGAAATTCTGTTCGGCCTGCGCCCTCGTTTAGAGAAGAATTATTCTGTCACGATCTCTGACGAAGCGATAAACACGGCGCTCGAAATGTCGCCGAAATACATCCGCAATCTGCATCTTCCGGACAAAGCCATCGGATGGCTGGATACGGCATCGGTCAAGGTCGAGATCAGTGATCTTGCTGAGATGATCGTGCTTCCTGAACATATTATCGATGTCATCTCGCAGGAATCCAGGATTCCGAAGGACATGATCTATCGCGACACGTCCGACCGGTTTTCGGCGATGGAGATCGATTTGGCAAACCGCGTGATCGGCCA